>NZ_JANJFJ010000372.1:0-4341 GCF_024626565.1 Microbacterium sp. zg.Y909 | reverse complement strand
GTGAAGGCGTCCAGGAGAGCCTGCGTGGGATGCTCGTGGGTTCCGTCGCCGGCGTTGACGACCCCGGCGGTGATCCAGCCGCTCGTGGCGAGGGTCTGCGGGGCACCGGAGGCGCCGTGGCGGATGACGACGGCATCCGCCCCCATCGCCTGCAGAGTCTGGGCGGTGTCCTGGAGCGATTCGCCCTTCGACACCGACGAGCCCTTGGCCGAGAAGTTGATGACGTCGGCCGAGAGGCGCTTGGCGGCTGCCTCGAACGAGATGCGGGTGCGGGTGGAGTCCTCGAAGAACAGGTTCACCACCGTCTTGCCGCGCAGGGTCGGCAACTTCTTGACCTCACGCTGCTGCGTGTCGGCCATGTCCTCGGCGACGTCGAGGATCTGCAGCGCGTGGGCGCGGCTGAGGGTGCGGGTGTCCAGCAGGTGCCTCATGAGCCGATCGTCACCTCCTCGATGCCGTCGACTTCGGCCAGGCGCACGTTGACCCGCTCGTCGCGGGCGCTGGGGAGGTTCTTGCCCACGAAGTCCGGCCGGATCGGCAGCTCGCGGTGGCCGCGGTCGACGAGGATCGCCAGGCGCACGGCGGCGGGGCGGCCGATGTCCTGGAGGGCGTCCAGAGCGGCGCGGATGCTGCGCCCCGAGAACAGCACGTCGTCCACGAGCACCACGGTCTTGCCGTCGATGCCGCCGGCGGGAATGGCGGTGGGGTGCGGCGCCCGCGTGGGGTTCCGGTGCAGGTCGTCACGGTACATCGTGACGTCCAGCGCGCCGACGGGAATGCTGTGGCCGGAGAACTCACTGACGAGAGCGCCGATGCGTTCGGCGAGAGTGACGCCGCGGGTCGGGATCCCGAGGATCACCAGGCCGTCGGACCCCCGGTTGGACTCGAGGATCTCGTGCGAGATCCGGGTCAGTGCTCGGGCGATGTCGGCGTCGTGCAGCACGGTGCGCGTGCTCATCCGCCGCTCCCTTCTCCGCCTCACAGGACGGTGTTAAAGGTTGCTGGGTGTGCCCGGCCAGCCTATCGGCCCGCAGGCCGAGTCGACGACGACGCGCTCAGGCGGCGGGGCTGGCGGCGGCCCGGTGCAGTTCGTCCTCGACCTGGCTGGCCCGGATCGGGTGCCCGAGGGTCGACAGGCACTTGCCCGTCTTCAGGTCCCACTTCCAGTCGTGGAGCGAGCAGGTGAGCACGTCGCCCTCGATCTTGCCGGTCTTGGACAGGTCGGCGCGCAGGTGCGGGCAGCGGCGCTGCACGACCCAGTCGTCGAGCTGGATGTCCTCGGAGACGTCGGACTGCTCGGCATACCAGTTCTCGACGTACTCGATGCGGTCGCGCGAGAGGCACTTGAAGAACGTGTAGATGAACTCGTTGAACTTGCCCACGCGGCCGGCCTGGAACTGCATCGACAGGAAGATCGAGTTCGACCAGTCGATCTCGTGCTCGGCGATGTTGGTGGAGACGAGGTCGGCGGGGATGGTGAACCAGTAGTTGGTCTCCTCCCCCGCGTACTCGCGCACCTTGGCCTTGGGGAAGTCGATGCAGAGGTCGAGCTCGCCGATCGTCATGCGCACCGGTCCCCCGACGCCCTCGCGGAAGATGCGGCCGCGACGCAGCAGCGGCTCCCACCAGGCCTTGAGTTCGGCGAGCATCTCGGCAGGCGGCAGCACCGGCGCACGAGAGGCCTCTTCGGCGCGGATCTCGTCCTGCCGGCTGGCGCGCTGCTCCTCGAGGTAGGACCACTTGTCGGAGAAGATGCGCTCGATCTCGGCCTCGGAGTACAGCGTCTGCTCGACCGTCTGCTCGCCGCCCTCGATGGTGACGACGGTGCCGGGGATGAAGACGTGCCCGTCGTACTTCGGAGCCTCTTGCTTCATACGGGCGAGGAACTGGGCCTGGTCGGTGAAGATCGAATCGTTCTCTTGGCCGAGGCCGTTGTAGCGGAACAGCTCGTCACGCAGGAACATCGGCGGCCCGGCCATGGGGTACACGTGGGGCGCGTCGACCTTCTCGATGTAGAACATCGCCCGCTTGTGCTGGGCCTCGCGCTTGAGGTGGGCGAAGTTGACCTTCGCCTCGTCGGGGAGGTCGTAGACCATGGGCCACCAGATGGCTCCGGAGAACTGCGTGAAGTAGGCCTCGGGCTTGCCGAAGCTCAGCAGCTTCTCGAGATCCAGCGGGTGCGAGTCGTTCTGGTTGAGGATCGACGCGGTGCCGTCGTCGACCGAGAGCGACGAGTCGCCGATCGGGCCGTCGCTGGGCGCACGCAGCGGCGTGATCATGATCCGCAGCGGCCCGCGCTCGATGATCTCCCCCGCCTGGGTGTAGGTGATGTTGTCGTAGCCGAGCCCTCGCAGATCCCGCTCGAGATCATCGGTCGGGTAGTCCGGAAGCAGCACCTCGATGTCCTTGCGGACGTACTTCTCCAGCATCCACGGATCGAAGTGATCGCGGTGGCGGTGCGAGATGTACAGGAAGTCGGCGTTGCCGAAGCGTTCCCAGTCCAGGGCGCGGTTGTCGGGGAAGACGAACCACGAACCGTAGAACGACGACTTGATCACCGGGTCGCAGAGGATGGTGCCTCCTGCCGTTTCGATGAACATGCCGGCGTGGCCGAGCCCCGTGATACGCATGGATTCCTCCCGTGTCGAACAGTTCCAAAGTCTACGGCGTGCCCTCGGAAGGGGCGGGCCGCTACGCCGTGACAAACGCGTCTCAGGGCTCGAACAGCCCCCGGATGTCGTCGGCGTCGAGCTCGTGCGAGAACAGGTCGTCATCGTCGAGGACCGACTGGAACAGGCGCGCCTTGCGCTCCTGCAGGGCCATCACCTTCTGCTCGATCGTGCCCTCGGCCACCAGGCGGTACACGTTCACCGGGCGCGTCTGCCCGATGCGGTGCGTGCGGTCGACGGCTTGGGACTCGGCTGCGGGGTTCCACCACGGGTCGAGCAGGAAGACGTAGTCCGCCTCGGTGAGCGTCAACCCGAAACCGCCGGCCTTCAGGCTGATGAGGAAGACCGGCGCGTCGCCGTCGCGGAACCCCGCGACGACGTCCTGCCGGCGACGGGTGGACCCGTCCAGCCGGACGTACGGGATGCCGGCGGATTCCAGCCTGCGCTGTGCCAGATCGAGGAACGAGGTGAACTGACTGAAGACCAGTGCGCGGTGCCCCTCTGCGGCGAGCTCGGTGAGGTGCTCGACGAGGGCGTCGAGCTTGGCGGAGCCCATGCGGGTGTGACGGCCGTCGATGAGGGCGGGCGACAGGCTCAGCATGCGCAGGAGCGTCAGCGAGCGGAAGACGATGAAGCGGTTGCGGTCCAGGTCCTGAAGCAGCCCGAGCACCTTCTGACGCTCGCGCTGCAGCACCGTGTCGTACAGCGCTCGGTGGTCGTCACCCAGGCGCACGCGCAGCTCCTGCTCCTGCTTGGGTGGCAGGTCGGGGGCGACCAGGTCTTTCGTGCGGCGGAGGACGAAGGGACGGATGCGACGGCGCAGCCGGTCGAGCCTGCGTGCGCGATACGGGGCGCCCTCGGCGTTCTCCGGGGTCTTGCCCTGCTCGATGGGCTTGATGTACTCCGTGCGGAAGCGCTGCCCCGAGGGGAAGAGGCCGGGGGATGTCAGCGACAGCAGGGCGTGGAGGTCACCGAGGCTGTTCTCCAGCGGCGTGCCGGTGATGGCGAAGGTGACGTCGGCGCGCAGGGTGCGCACGGCGCGATGCAGCTTCGTGGTCGGGTTCTTGACGAACTGCGCCTCGTCGAGGATGAGCCCCGCCCATTCCACTGCGCCGTACTCGCCTTCATCCAGTCGCAGCAGCGTGTACGACGTCACGACGACGTCCGCGCCCGCCGCGAGGGAGGCGACGTCCGCGTCGCGCTTGACGGCGCTGGCGTCGATCGTCCGCACGACGAGCCCGGGCACGAACCGCTCGGCCTCGCTCGGCCAGGTGGCCAGCACCGACGTGGGCGCGACCACCAGGAACGGTCGTCGCTCGCCGGTCTCCCGGGTGTGCGCGATCAGCGCGAGGGTCTGCAGCGTCTTGCCGAGCCCCATGTCGTCGGCCAGGATGCCGCCCAGGCGCTGCCGCCAGAGGAAGGCGAGCCAGTCGAAGCCGGTCTGCTGATACGGGCGCAGCTGGGCTTGCAGCGCGTACGGCACCGGGGTGGGCTCGACGCCGCCCAGGCCGCGCAGGCCCTCGACGGCCGCGCGCCACGTCACGGCCGGCTCTGCCTGATCGGCGAGGTCCTCGAAGTCGGACCAGAGGGCGCTCTGGTAGCGGCTGATGCGGGCGCCGGTCTCCCACTCGTCGAGCTCGGCGGCCTCGTCCACGAGCTCGCGCAGGCGGTC
>NZ_JANJFJ010000371.1:0-4342 GCF_024626565.1 Microbacterium sp. zg.Y909 | reverse complement strand
CGTCGGGGTGGCCGAACATCTCGTCGAACGCGGGGACGCCCGACGGCGTCTTGCGCGGCGCCAGAGTCGAACCGTAGCCGTCGAACAAGTCACCCATGAGATCACCCTATCCGCGGCGGATTGCGGCCATGTTTCCGCCGTGCGGGCTTGACATCGCGGGGTCGTGGCGCCGCGGCGTCAGCCCAGGGCGACCTTCAGCTGCTCCACCGCCCAGTCCAGCTCGGTGGCACGGATGACCAGGGGCGGCGCGAGGCGGATGGTCTGCCCGTGGGTGTCCTTGGCCAGCACGCCGCGGGCAAGCAGCCGCTCCGCGATCTCGCGACCGGTGCCGCGTGCGGCGTCGATATCGACGCCGGCCCAGAGGCCCGCGACACGCACTGCGGTCACCCCATGGCCGACCAGCGGCGCGAGCACGGCCTCGAGGTGCTCGCCCAGGGCGGCCGCGCGCGTCTGCAGCGTGCCCGTCGCGAGCAGCTGCACCACCCGCTCCCCGACGGCGGCCGCGAGCGGGTTTCCGCCGAACGTCGAGCCGTGCTCGCCTGGGCGCAGCACCCCCAGCACGTCGCGGTCGGCGACGACCGCCGACAGCGGCACGATGCCGCCCCCGAGCGCCTTGCCCAGCAGGTAGACGTCGGGAACGACGTCCTCGCGGTCGCACGCGAACGTGGTCGCGACCCGTCCCAGTCCCGACTGGATCTCGTCGGCGATGAACAGCACGCCGTGACGGGTGCAGATCTCGCGGACGGCACGCAGGTATCCCTCTGGCGGCACGATCACGCCCGCCTCGCCCTGGATGGGCTCCAGCAGCACGGCGGCGGTGTTCTCGTCGATGGCGGCCTCGATCGCCGCAGCGTCGCCGAACGGCACCGAGACGAATCCCGGTGCGTACGGCCCGAAGTCGTCGCGGGCAGTGGGATCGTCGCTGAAGCCGACGATCGTCGTCGTGCGGCCGTGGAAGTTGCCCCCGGCGACGATGATGGTCGCGGCATCCGGCGCCACGCCCTTCACCCGGTACGCCCAGGCCCGGGCGACCTTGATCCCCGACTCCACCGCCTCGGCCCCGGTGTTCATCGGCAGAACGAGGTCCTTGCCGCAGAGCTCGGCCAGCGCCGCGGCGAAGGGGCCCAGCCTGTCGTTGTGGAACGCACGGCTGGTGAGGGTGAGCCGGCCGAGCTGGGCGGTCGCGGCGGCGACGAGGTCGGGATGCCGGTGCCCGAAGTTCAGCGCCGAGTACGCCGACAGCAGGTCGAGGTACCGCTTGCCCTCGACGTCGGTGACCCAGGCCCCCTCGCCTCCGGCGATCACCACGGGGAGCGGATCGTAGGTGTGGGCGACGTGCTCGTCTTCGACGGCGATCAATCGGGCGGCGTCGGCGTCGAGGTTCTGCGGGACGGTGGCCATGTCAGCCTCTCAGCTCGAGGGTGCAGCACTTGATCCCGCCGCCGCCGAGCAGCAGCTCGGACAGGTCGACGGGGACGGGGATGTAGCCGCGGTCGCGCAGCTGGTCGATGAAGCCGACCGCGCGCGGGGAGACGATCACGTTTCGCCCGTCACTGGCGGTGTTGAGTCCGAACACCGCGCCGTCGCTGTCGGAGACGGCGATCGCATCAGGGAAGCGCTCGGCGAGCACGGCCCGGGCGCGGTCGTCGAACGCGGTCGGCAGGTAGGCGATGTTGGCGCGGTCCACCCCGCTGGGCCCCTCGACCGGGTCGAGCACGGCGATCGCGGTGTCGAGGTGGTAGAAACGCGGGTCGATGAGCCGCAGGCTGATGACCTCCCGCGCGAAGACGTCGGCCACTTCACGGTGGCTGTCCCCGACCGAGCGGAAGCCGGTCCCGGCGAGGATCGTGTCGCCCACGAGAAGGAAGTCCCCTTCGCCCTCCTGCACTTCGACGGGCTCGATCACGTCGACCCCGTGCGCGGCGAACCAGTCCATGAACGGGCGCTCTTCGCCACGGCGCTCGGGGACGCGGAACTTCACGCCCAGCGCTCGGCCGTCGATGACGAATCCGCCGTTGGCGGTGTAGACCATGTCGGGAAGGCCGGGGACCGGATCGATCAGCTCCACCTCGTGCCCGAGGCGCACGTAGGTGTCGTGCAGGTCCTGCCACTGGCGCAGCGCCTTGGCGGTGTCGGTCGGCCGACCCGGTTCCATCCAGGGGTTGATGCGGTAGCTCACCGTGAAGTGCTCGGGGCGGCACATCAGGTAGCGGCGGTGCTGCGCGCGGCGCTCGGTGACCTCGACGACCTGAGTGTCGGCGAGCTCCCGGGACTGCGGGAGGGGCGGGTGCGTGGACATGATGCTCCTTCGCGAACGCGGGCGGACGCTGTCCTTCCAGGCCCGGTGGCCCTTCGACCCGCGCTTCGCCAGCCGCGGGGAAAGGTCGATCCGGACACGCCGCGACCATTGTGACATGGCGGATGCCGCAGCGCCCCTCCCCCGGCCGCAGCGCTCACACGCCGCGCACGACCACCTTGCCCACCGTGTGGGCCGCGTCGATGTGCGCCAGCGCCGCACCGGCCTCTGCCTGCGGCCACACGCGCTCGATGTGCGGCTTCAGGTCCCCCGCCGCGGCGAGGCGTGCGAGCTCGGCGGTGACCTCTGGCTTCGCCGTCGCCGCGAGCGGCCGCAGGCGCCGCGATCCGAACACCGACAGCACCATGGCGCGAAGGATCACGCCGAGAGGCCCGATCACGGGGCGGCTGCCGCCGCTGACGAGCACGACGGTGCCCCTGGGGCGCACGAGGCGACGCAGCTGCCGGAGCGGATGGTCGCCGGCGATGACCACGACGGCGTCGAAGGATGCCGCAGCGAGCTGCGACAGATCGGTGCGCCGGTGCTCGAGCCCGGTGCTCGCGCCGAGTGCCGCGAGAACGGGAAGGGCACGGGGCCCCGCCAGCGCCGTGACCTCGGCGCCGCGCAGCGCCGCCAGCTGCACGGTGAAGTGCCCCACCCCGCCCCCTGCGCCCACGACCAGCACGCGTGTCCCGCCGGCCGCGTCGCCTTCGATCCCGGCGAGGGCGAGCGCTTGCCACGCCGTGCCGCCGGCCATCGGAAGCGTGGCGGCGACGAGGTCGTCGAGGCCCTCCGGGCACCGGACGAGCCGCGCAGCGGGCACCGCCACGTAGGGCGCCAGCCCGCCGCCGGTGGTCTCGCCGAGCACCGCGTCGCCCACCTGCAGCGTCGTGACAGCGGGGCCCGCGCCGACGACCGTGCCGGCGATGTCGCGGCCCTGCACCGCGGTGCGGGGGCGGCGCAGCCCGAAGGCCAGGCGCAGGATCAGCGGGTCGCCCCGCATCACCCGGGCATCGGCGGAGTTCAGTGCAGTCGCGTGTATGCGCACCAGCACTTCGTCCGGCCCCGGAGAGGGCACCGGCACCTCTTCGGGCGCGACGGCATCGGCGCCGCCGTAGCGGTGCTGCGTCCAGGCTGTCATGGTGGGCGGGACTGCGGCAGCGGTGTTCATGATGCTCCCCCTTCGGGGTACTGGAACACATCGTCGAGGCTCCGCTCGAAGACGCGCGCGATCTGAAAGGCGAGTTCGAGCGTGGGCGAGTACTTGCCCTGCTCGATGGCGATGAGCGTCTGGCGCGTCACCCCGATGCGGCGGGCGAGCTCGGCCTGGGTCAGGCCCGTCGCCTCACGCAGCGTGCGGATGTCGTTCGTGACCTTGGTGGGCTTGACCATCAGGCCAGGCCCCGGCGGTAGGCGATGACCTGCGCGATGCCGCCGATGAAAGCCGACAGCGCGAACCCGAGGTACATGGTGTTCGCGATCCAGAACCAGGATGCCTCGACGGCGCACAGCACGATCACGCCGAGACCGGCGATGACCATGAAGGCCTGGCCGACCCTGTCGCCCATGCGCGCGATGTCGCGGTCTCGCAGATCCGAGGCGCCGGCCGCGTCGGGGTCGCGCATACCGGCGATGATCCCCCACACGATGCTCAACACGATCGTGCCGACGATGCCGCCGCCGATCGTCCACAGCATGATCGGCCACCAGTGAACCTCGGCGAGCGGGCCGCCGTCGGCAGCCTGCAGGATCGCGATGACGTAGGCCGTCATCACGACGGGCAGGACGATGAGTCCCGCCCAGGTGTTGCGTTCTTGGTAGACCACGGCGTCCTCCTCGAGGGTGTCAAGAATCTTTGACACCCCGAGTATCGACCCGCGCGGCATCCGTGTCAAGAATCTTTTACACGGATGCCGCGTTCAGATGACCGACTCGCTCCAGGGGTCGGGGTTGCCGAACCGGTGCGCCGTGATCGTGATCGACTGCTCCCGCAGGAAAGGCAGCAGCTCGAGCCGGCCGGCGGAGGTCACCTCGTTGTCGTACACG
>NZ_JANJFJ010000370.1:0-4344 GCF_024626565.1 Microbacterium sp. zg.Y909 | reverse complement strand
CTGACCACGCCGTGCACGACGCGCGCGGTGTCGGGGTTGTCGATGGCGCCGAAGCGCAGCTGGTCCATGACGGCGACGGGGCGCGCGCCCATCGAGATGATGTCGCGGACGATGCCGCCCACGCCCGTGGCCGCACCCTGGAAGGGCTCGATGTAGCTGGGGTGGTTGTGCGATTCGACCTTGAAGGTGACCGCCCAGCCCTCCCCGACGTCGACGACGCCCGCGTTCTGGCCCATGCCCACCATGAGGCGGGTCTTCATCTCTTCGGAGACCTTCTCGCCGAAGCGGCGCAGGTAGATCTTGCTCGACTTGTAGGAGCAGTGCTCGCTCCACATGACGGAGTACATCGCCAGCTCGCCCGACGTGGGGCGGCGGCCGAGGATCTCGCGGATCTTGGCGTACTCGTCGGCCTTGAGGCCGAGGGCCTCGTACGGCTGCTCCCGGTCGGGCGTGGCGACCGCGTTCTCGACGGTATCGGCGACAGAGGTCGAAGAGGGGGTGGTCACGCGGCTGTACTCCAGAAGATGAGGGGGCGGCCGGACGCGTCCATCCTAGTCGCCCGGTGGCTTTCGCCCGGTCCCCGTGAGGGCCGCGGCGGGCCCGCGCGAGAACTGGTCGGGGCGCTCTGCATCCAAACGGCGCTCTCGCGCGGAATGTCTTTCAGGCGCCCGACGGCTGTCGCCGAGCGTGACTCGTCTCATCGAAGGAGCTGGAAGATGAACAGGAAACTCTCGATCGGCCTCGCGGCCGCCGTCACCGCCGCGCTCGTGATGACCGCCTCGCCCGCATCGGCGTATGGGGGCTCGAAGCCCTCCGGGTCGATCGTCGACGTGGCCGTCGCTGCATCCGGCGGCGGAACGCCGGACGGCAACAGTCGCGACTACGACCTGCTGGTCCAGGCGCTCGTCGCGACCGGGCTCGACGCGACCCTGGCCGACACGAGCACGAAGTACACCGTGTTCGCGCCGAACGACCAAGCCTTCCTGCGCCTCGTCGGCGACCTCACCGGTACGGCGCCGGCGTCGGAGGCCGAGGCCCTCACGACGATCACCTCGACCTTCACGGCAGAGCAGATCTCGGACATCCTGCTTTACCACGTGGTGCCGGGAAAGAAGCTCGGTCCCCTCCAGGTGCTGCTGTCGCGCAACCTGACCATGGCCAACGGTGGCCTCGTCCAGCCGCGCGGCACCACGCTCCGTGACGAGACGCCGTCCCTCAAGGATCCGCGTCTCGTGCTCTGGGCGATCAACATCCAGGCGACGAACGGCGTCATCCACACGATCGACCGGGTCCTGGTCCCCGCCCCCTGACCCCCGGCGATCAGCGCGAGGCCGGGGCTCTCCACCCCCGGCCTCGTTGCTGTCCCCGCGAATGGGTATTCGCGCCGCCGAGTGAGTATTTGTCGCCCGTCCGTCCGCCCGTCCGGAGCGACAGCGCGCGACCCGCACATCGTCCGCGTTCCCCTTGACGGGCTACCCCGCCGGTCGTAACGTGCAACCAAATGGTTGTACGAACTGAGTTGACTGATGATGAGACCGACCGCCTCTTCCAGGCGCTGGCGGCATCGACCCGCCGCGACATCCTGCGACGGACGCTCGAACACGAGCAGTCCGTCTCGACCCTCGCGGCGGCCTACGACATATCGTTCGCTGCCGTGCAGAAGCACGTCGCCGTACTCGAGGCGGCCGGACTCATCATCAAGCGCGCCGAAGGGCGCGAGCGGCTCGTGCGGGGGGATCCGACGATGATCGCTCGCGCACGCGCCCTCCTCGCCGCTTACGAAGACCTCTGGCGCGCACGTATCCATCGGCTGGACGACCTCTTGGCCGCGCCCGCCTCTCCGCCACCGAAGCCAGGAGAATGACATGCCCGTCACCGAAGTCACCACCGACCCCGAAGCACTCACGATGACGCTCATCGCCGACTTCGCGGCCCCCGTCGAGCGCCTCTGGCAGGTGTTCACGGACCCGCGCCAGCTCGAGCGCTTCTGGGGCCCTCCCGGCTGGCCGGCCACCTTCACCGAGTTCGGGCTGACCCCCGGCGGACGCGCCAGATACCACATGACGAGCCCGCGCGGCGAGAAGTCCCATGGCGCCTGGGAGTTCCTGTCGATCGATGAGCCGTCCGGGTTCGAAGTGCTCGACGGCTTCGTCGATGAGAACGGCGAGCCGCAGGAGGGGATGCCCCCGGCGATGCGGATGACGTTCGCGTTCGAGTCCACGCCCGACGGCTCGCGGCTGCGCAACGTCACCCACTTCACCTCAGCCGAAGCCCTGGACGCGGTGGTCGCGATGGGCGCGGTCGAAGGCTCCACAATGGCCCTGAATCAGCTCGACCGGGTGTTGGCCGGGCTCCGGGAGTACGCGCAGGGCAAGGGCACGCGCACGGAGATCCTCGACGACACCCACGTGCGCATCACCCGTCTCATCGACGATCCGATCGACCTCGTGTGGCGTGCCCATCAGGAGCCGGAGCTGCTGAAGAAGTGGATGCTGGGGCCCGACGGCTGGCGCATGAGCCTCTGCGAGGTGGACCCCGCTGTCGGCGGGCGCTACCGGTACGAGTGGGAGCCGGTGACCCCGGATGCCGGTGAGCGGTTCGGCTTCGACGGCGAGACGCTGCTGTCTGAGCCGCCGCGCCGGGCCGTCACCACCGAGCACATGACCGGCACCGACTTCCCCTCGACCCTCAACGACCTGAGCCTGGAAGAGGAGGACGGCGCCACGCTCGTCACGGTGCTCATCGAGTATCCCGACAGCCAGACCCGCGACGCGGTGCTGGCGACGGGAATGACCGAAGGCATGGAGGCCAGCTACGCGCGGTTGGAGTCGGTGCTCGCCGGCGACGCCGCAACGCGCTGACGGCCCCGCGCTCGCCGCCCCCGCGGACCCCGGTCAGGCGCGGGGCAGTGCGTCCTCGAGGGCGACCCACGCGAGCATTGCGCACTTCACACGGGCGGTGAACTTCGAGACGCCCGAGAGCGCCGTGGCATCGCCGTAGACGTCTTCGTCGAGCTCGAGCTTGCCGCGCGAGCGCAGCACCTCGCGGAATCCGCCGATGAGGTCGATGGCCTGCTGCCGGCTCATGCCCCCGTCGGCTTCGACGCGGTCGTCCACCAGCGAGGCGAGCATGGATGCCGAGGCCTGCGAGATCGAGCAGCCGGCGCCTTCCCACGTCACCGAGGTGAGGGTCTCGCCGTCGTCGGACACGCGCGCGCGCAGCGTGATGTCGTCGCCGCAGATGGGGTTGTGCTGATGCGACGTGGCCGTGCGGCCGTCCTCGGGCGCAAGGCCGCGGGCATGCGGGTGCTTCGAGTGGTCCAGGATCAGCTCCTGGTACAGGGTGTCGAGGTTGCTCATGCGGTGGCTCCTTCCGCGCCGAAGTACGCTCGGACGCCCGACACGGCGTCGAGGAAGCGGTCGATGTCGTCGTCGGTGGTGAACACCGATGCCGACGCGCGCACCGATGCGGTCAGCCCGAACCGGGCATGCAGCGGCTTGGCGCAGTGGTGGCCGACACGCACGGCGATGCCGCGCGAGTCGAGGAACTGTCCGACGTCGTGCGCGTGCACTCCGGCGACGTCGAAGGATGCCAGGCCGATGCGGTCGACATCGGCGCCGGGGTCGCCGAGCACTCGCACGCCGTCGATCGCGTCGAGCCCGGTGAGCAGGCGTCGGCCGATCACGCGCTCGTGGGCGTGCACGGCATCCATGCCGATCGCGTCGAGATAGCGCGCCGCGGCTGCGAGCCCGATGGCCTGCGACACCGGCTGCGTGCCGCCTTCGAACTTCTGCGGGGCGGGCAGGAATCCCGCCTCGTCGAGGGTGACGGTGGTGACCATCGATCCGCCGGTCAGGAAGGGCGGCAGTGCCTCGAGCACCTCGGTGCGCCCGTACAGCGCGCCGACTCCGTAGGGTCCGAGCATCTTGTGCCCCGAGAACGCGGCCAGGTCGACGCCGAGGGCGGGGAGGTCCAGCGCCAGGTGGGGAGCCGACTGGCAGGCATCCATCACTGTCAGTGCACCGACCGCCTTCGCCAGCGCGACGATCTCCGTCACGGGGTTGACGATCCCCAGCACGTTCGACACGTGGCTGAACGCCACGACCCGCGTGCGCTCGCCGATGATCGAGGCGGCGGCATCCAGGTCGAGCGTGCCGTCGTCGCGCACCGGAATGTGGCGCAGCACCGCTCCGGTGCGGGCGGCCAGCTCCTGCCAGGGGATGAGGTTCGCGTGGTGCTCGGCCTCGGTGACGACGATGTCGTCGCCGGGGCGCAGCGCGAAGGGGGCGGATGCCGGAGCGCCGCGTCCGGCGGTGGCGTTGCCGATCGAGTACGCGACGAGGT
>NZ_JANJFJ010000369.1:0-4361 GCF_024626565.1 Microbacterium sp. zg.Y909 | reverse complement strand
GAGCGCGCGCGACCTACCCTGGGGGGCATGGCACGCTCTCCCCTCACTTTAGCCGCGTCAGTCACGTCGGCCCTTCCCCGGGTCGCCGTCGTCGGGGTCGGGGAGCTGACAGAGAGCGCCGCCGGCCGCTTCGATTCGGCGGTGGCCGACCTCGACGACGGCCGCCGCGTGGTGGTGCGGGTGGCCAACTCCGCCGAGGCCGCCGACGAGCTGGTCGCCCAGGTGCGCGTGCTGCGGGCCCTGTCGGCCGGGGTGCGCGGCGTGCTGCCCTTCCGCGCTCCCGAGGTGCTGGGCGAAGCAGGCCTCGGCGGCTCACGGGTGTTCGTGTCCGACCTGCTGCCGGGCTACCGCGTCGAGGCGGCCCATGTGCCCCCAGGGCGCGGCGTCGCCACGTCGCTGGGCGCCGCGATCGCCGACATCCACGGCCTGCCCATCTCGGTCGTGCGCGATGCGGGCCTTCCCGCCCGCACCCCCGCGCAGGTGCGCGACGAAGCCGAACGGATGCTGGATCGGGCCGAGGCCACGGGGCTGCTCCCCTTCGCCCTGCTGCGGCGATGGAGCACGGCCCTCGCCGCGGACGAGCTCTGGCGGTTCGAGGCCGCCGTGACGCTCGGCGGGGCCGAGCCCACCGCCTTCCTGCTCGAAGACGTCGACGACGTCCCCACCGTCACCGGCCTGCTGGACTGGCACGGCCTGAGCGTGGGCGACCCTGCGGCTGACCTGCGGTGGCTGGCATCCGCGCCGGAGGCCGCCGAGGACGTGTACGCGGGATACCTGGGCCGGGCCCACCGCGCACCCGACGCGCGCCTGCGCGACCGCGCACGCCTCTACGCCGAGCTGGAGTTCGCGAAGTGGCTGGTTCACGGCCAGGCCGCAGGCAGCGAGAGCGTCGTCAGCGACGCGGTCGCCTTGCTGCAATCCCTCGCCGATGGAGTCGGGGAGACACCGCTCGTCTCGACCGATGCGGTCGACGTCGACGACGCACTGGCCAGGGTGGGCCGCATGTCGGATGCGACAGGTGAGATCGTCGACACGTCGATGCAGACCGACACGTACGACCCCTCGATGCTCTCGATGTTCGCCCAGGACACCGCCGACAGCGACCCCGACCCCACGGCCCAGCCGACCCAGCCCCTCGAGCTCTCGCTGTTCTCGTCGGACGACGCCGCGCCGGCCGCGGCCCAGACCTCAGCCGAGGCCACAGCCGCAGCCGCAGCCGCAGCCGAGGCCGACCGTGACGACAGCTCCGCGGGCCCCGCCCACGAGCAGGAGCGCGACGACGCCGCCCGCAACGCGCTGCGTCGCTGGCGCACCACCGAGTAACGACGTTCGGCGCGACACGCGGTGCAGGCGGGCCGCGTAGCGGACCCACGGGCAGGCGGGGTCACCCCCGCAGCACGACCCCCGCGCCGACGTAGACGAGTGCGACGTCGATGAGCTCCACCGGCACCCCGTGCTTGGCGTGGTAGGCCGCGCGGTACAGCTCCAGCTGCACCATGCGCTGCTCGCGCTCGGCGGCTGTCGTCGGCGGGCGGCCGGTCTTCCAGTCGACGATCTCGTAGCGCTCTCCCCGGCGGTAGACGGCGTCGAGCTTGCAGATGATCACGTGCTCCCGGCCGTCGGGCCCGGTCATGGTGAAGTCGATCTCGGTCTCGACCTCGATGGGGCGCAGCGGCGCCCACTCGGTGGCGGCGAACGCTTGCTTCAGCTGCGCCATCGCCTCGGCGTCGTCGGTGGACAGGGGCGCAGCGCCGTCGCCGGCGTCGTCGTCGAGCTCCCACAGCGCATCGTCGGTCGACGACCCGGCGCCGACCAGGCCCGATCGGTGTTCCACCCAGGCGTGGAAGAGGGTACCCAGACGCGTCTGGCGGTATGGCCGCTCGGGCAGGGGACGCGCGACGGCGGCCACGGTGCCGGCGAAGTCGCTGACGTAGTCCTTGTACCGCGAGGCCGGGATGCGGGTGGGTGCTGAGCGCACCCGGTCGGCGGCGCGCGCGGCCCGTTCGGCCAGCAGCAGCTCGAGTTCGGGATGCGGCTCGGGCCGGTCTTCCGCCTGCGCGGCGCGCACCGCCTCGGCGGCGGCGTGCACGGCGTGCGTGCGGGCACCCAGCGGGTCGATCGGCCACGTCAGCAGGCGGCGCTCCCCCAGGTACGGGTTCACGTCGGGCTGCGGTTCGGGCGGCTCGACACCGAGCGCCTCCGCCATCTCGAGCAGGAAAACGCTCGGATCGCGCGCGCTGCGCGTGCCCGACCAGCTCGAGCCGGTCATGAGCAGGTGGTCCCTCGCACGGGTGACCGCCACATAGGCCAGTCGGCGGTCCTCTTCGAGCTGGCGCGCGCGCTGCGCGGCGACGAAGTCCTCGAGTGCCGTCTTCAGCCCCTGCTGCGTCGGCGCGTCCTCACGGTGCCAACGCAGCCGCGGCAGCCACGGGGCGTCGCCACGGAACTCGTACGGCAGCACGCCGAACGACAGCCACCCCTTGGTGTCCTTCGCCGCGGTGGGCAGCTCGTCCTTCACCAGACGCACCACCGCCACGGCATCCCACTCGAGTCCCTTGGAGCCGTGGATCGTGAGCAGCTGCACGACGTCGTCTTCGGGCGGCTCGGTGCGGGGCGCGAATTCGTCGAGCTTCTCGGCGTGGTCGAGCCAGGCCAGCAGGCTCGTGAGCGACCCGGTCTCGTCGGCGGCGAGAAAGCCGTGCAGCTCGTCGACGAAAGCGCGCAGCTGCTCGGAGGCGATGCGGGCGGGACCGCGCGCCTCGTTCGCGGCGAGTTCGACGTCGAGCCGCAGCTCGAGTTCGATGAGCCGGACGAGTTCGGGGATGGGCAGCCGCGCCGCGCGCCGCAGTCCCGCGAAGACCGCCCCGGCCTCGCGCAGCCGCTCGCGCGCTGCAGGCGTGAACCCGGCCAGCCATCCGTGGTCCGCGGGGTGGCGCAGCACGAAGTCGAGCGCATCGATGAGCGAACCCTGGTCCTGGCCCGCCGAACCGCGCAGGCGCTCCGCGACCTCGGGAGCGAGTGGCCGGAGGGCATGGTCGTGCCGCACGATGCGGCGGGCGAGCTCCGCCAGGGCGCGCAGGTCCGCCAGGCCGATGGCCCAGCGCGGCCCGGAGAGCAGCCGGATGAGGGCAGAACCCGCGGTCGGGTCGGCGATCACCCGCAGCGCGGAGACGACGTCGACGACCTCGGGCGTCGACAGCAGTCCGCCGAGCCCCAGGATGCGGTGTGGGATGCCGCGGCGCGCGAGCGCATCGCCGAAGCGCACCATGTGCTTCTTGCTCCGGAAGAGGATCGCCCCTGTGGTCGCCTGCCCCGCGGCGGCGCGGCGGTCGCGCACGTCGGCGAACCACTGGGCGACGCGGTCGGTCTCGGCATCCAGGTCGTCGTCGAAGGCGATCTGCACGTCGCCCTCGGGGGCTGCGGGGCGCGCCAGCAGCTCGTCGACCGGCACCGGGGCGGTCGACGCGAGGGGGGTGAGCACGGCGTTGGCCGCCGTCAGCACCCGCCGACTGTTGCGCCAGCTGGTGCGCAGGGCGAAGCGACCGCTCTCGCCGTCACCGGCGAACGCGCGCGCGAAGTCACCGAGGTTGCCCGCACTCGCCCCCCGCCATCCGTAGATCGACTGGTGCGGGTCGCCGACCGCCATGACGCCGGTGCCGCGGAAGAGGGTGGCCAGCAGATCCGTCTGCACGACCGAGGTGTCCTGGTACTCGTCCAGCAGCACGACCCGGTACCGATCGCGCAGCTCGGCGGCCACGGACTCGTGACTGCGTACGACTTCGAGGGCGCCGGCGACCTGATCCGAGAAGTCGATGACCCCGAGCCGCGCCTTCTGCCTGTCGTACTCGGCCGCCAGCTCCGCCAGCAGCGACAGCGCACCGACCTTCTCGGCGGCGCGTGCGACCTCGGCGTACACGACCGTGCGCTTGTTCTCGGAGGGGCGCTCGAGCACGTCCGCGAACCGCTCCGGGAAGGCGGCGAGCTTCGTGAGGGGCACGAGGTTGTCGACGCTGTCACGGGCGATGCGCAGGGCGGCGTCGATGATGCTGCGCACCGACTCGCCGCGCTCTTCGAGGCGCGGGTCCTCGGAGGCGAGCACGACGCGTCGCATGAGCAGCCAGGCCGCCGAGTCGCTGAGCACCGCCGCCTGACCGTCGCGGCCGATGCGCACGGCGTGCTCGCGCACGATCGCGTCGGCGAAGCTGTTGTACGTGGACACCGTTGGCCGGTGCAGCAGCGACTCGTCGTCGGCGTCGTCGGGTACGGCGCCCGTGGCGGCGACGAGGCCCGCGAGAAGGGCCCGCCGCGCGGCGTCGTTGGGCGCGTCGGCGAAGGCATCGAGGCGTCCCGCGGCGTGAAGA
>NZ_JANJFJ010000368.1:0-4368 GCF_024626565.1 Microbacterium sp. zg.Y909 | reverse complement strand
CGGCAGTGGCCGCGGGGGGCCGGGTGGTTGAATCCGTCGAGGCGCCCAGCGGATGGATCCTCGCCGACCGGTCGGGAAACAAGGTGTGCCTGGCAGCCTGGCCAGACGGCGCGGAACCCGCCAGCCCCGAGCAAGCCGCATAAAGTCCACAGCGGCGCAACCAGATAGAGGGCGCGGGACTTCGAAACTAATTATGCGGCCGATTGCCGGTCCCTCTGCGTGCGCGTTGGCGACGAGACAGTCAGTCGTGATTGCAGGTCGCGAGTCGAGTCGGGGTTTCCCGTCCGATGAGTGGATCTTTCTCCCTCCTGGGGAGGAGATGGGTGGCCGGTTGCTGCTGTCTTCGTGCAGCTCGGCATAGATTCGCGATGTGAATCAGATACGAGTGCGATCGGCGGACCTCGTGGCGCCCGCTGTGGGAGTCGTGTACATCCTGCTGTGGTGGGTCGGTGAGGCCGGTCGTTTGGGGAACGGCGCATACGGCCCGGTGGTGGCGATGCTTCCGTTCTTGCTGTTCGGCATCGTGATCGCGGTCTCGAAGAAGTGGCCTGCGGTCGCCCTAGTCCTCATGGGGGCGACGACCGGCCTGCAACTGCTGATCGAGGGCGCGCGGTTCATCAGCTCGAGCTGGCCGGCGTACCTCCCGCTGCTGTATGCGGTGTTCAACATCAGCGCGTTCGGCCGACGCGCGGTCCACTGGATCTCGCTTCCCGTCTCCGCGGTGTACGCGGCCGTCGTGGCCGCGCTGCTTACGGTGCGCACATTCGGTCATGACGGGTGGCCGGTGCTGTACTCGCTCCAATCCGCCCGGCAGCTCCAAAGCGGCGGCGGGCTGGACATTGTCGGAACGTTCGCCGCGGTGTGCGCGGTCGCGGTCGGCCTCGCCGCTGGCGCCTGGTGCGCGGGTCTTGCGATGCGCAGAGCGAACCAGGTCGCTGCGGCCCGCCGGCAGGCTCAGGCTCTGCAGCAGGACCTCGACGTCGTGGAGAGTGAACTGGTCGTGTTGTCGGAGCGGGAGCGGCTCGCCCAAGACGTGCATGATGTCATGGCGCATTCGCTGGCCGTGATCGCGGCCCAGGCCGACGGGACCCGGATGCTGGACTCAGAGCTCTCCCCGGACTCCGAGCAGGCGTTGACCACGATCGCCGACACGGCGCGAGACGGGCTCGTCGAACTGCGTCGACTGCTTGACGCGAATCCGAGCCTGGAGCTGACGCAGCGCCCCGGACTCGCCGGTCTGCCCGCGCTGCTGGAGCGAGTGCGCGGCGCCGGCCTCGCCGTCGACTACGCCGAACTCGGCGACGCCGGTCCGCTCACGCCAATCCAGGAGTCGAGCGTCTACCGGATCGTGCAGGAGTCGTTGACAAACGCGGTGCGACACTCCCGTGCCGAAGGCTCCGCGAAAGTGACGCTGGATTGGCGAGGGCCGGGCTTGGCAGTGCTGATCGCCACCCCGGCGACGGACGCCGATGCGATCGAGCCTGGTCGCGGTATCCGCGGCATGCAGGATCGGGCGCGGCTTGCTGGCGGCTGGCTCACCGTCGGGATCGACGGCGATGCCTTCATCGTCAACGCGTTCGTCCCCGTCGAGGCGGCACGTTCTGCGGAGGTTGTCGCGTGAGCGACCGCATCCGGGTCGCGATCGCTGACGACCAGGTGCTGTTCTGCGCCGGCATCGAAATGATCATCCGCTCTCAGCCGGATCTGGAGTTCGTGGGCGCCGCATACGACGGGGAAGCGATCGTGAGCCTTGCGGGCAGGGAGGCGGCCGACGTCATCCTCATGGACATCCGGATGCCGAAAGCCGACGGCATCACTGCAACGCGCCACGCCGTGGCAGCGTCACCCAGCTCACGCGTCATCGTGCTGACGACCCACCAAAGGCCCGACGCCGTGGCACACGCGATCGCGGCCGGCGCACACGGGTTTCTGATGAAGGACGCCCGACCCGAACTAATGCTCGCCGCGATCCGCACTGTGCACGACGGGAGCTCGGTCTTCGCACCGCCGACCACGGTCGCGCTGATCCGAGACCTCACGCCACACACCGAAGACCAGCCTGACCAGCAAGCCATCGCCGCGCTGACTGCCCGTGAGCGAGAGGTCTACCTACTGGCCGCCCGCGGCCTGTCCAACGCCGAGATCGCTGAAGCCTCGTACATCGGCGAAGCCACCGTCAAGTCCCACATCTCGAGCATCCTTTCCAAACTCGAACTCGCCTCCCGCCTTCAACTCGTGGCGCACGCGTTCAACCACCACCTCGTGAAATGAGAAGCACATGAAGACGACACCGATCCTTCCTTCGGCGATTCACCTGCCACCGACCCAACCCATCGACATCACCGCATACCTCTCAGACCCACGCGACGAACCGACCGGCTAAGCGAGCACCTGGCGATTGCTTTCGTGAACCAAGAACCGTGCGCGAACGGTCCACGTGCGGGCACTCAAGGAAGGGCGTCCTGCGGATCGCCGTGGAACGGTCAGCCGACGTCGACGAGGGTGGACCAGGCGATGTCGATCACGCACAGCCCCTCGTCGGTCTCGCGATAAAAGACGTCACCCGGGTACGTGGACCCGGGTGACAAGCCCTCGGGAAGGCCCTCGAGATTGATGCTCCATTGGGGATCGAGTACCGCCTGTTTCTCCCAATAGTCGCCCACGAAGTGTTCCGGCTCGCCAGCCGACAGGCCGACCCAATCCGCCGCCTCGCCGAGGTCCGCGACGGAATCGTCGCAGATGAGGCCCGACGCCTCGTCCGTGGACATATCGTCGACGAGCTCTTCGGTCGTCTCAATCACTCGGGCACCGTCTGGCCCCCAGATCACCGAGTCGATCGAGCATGCGGACAACGTGGCCGAAAGCGCAACGACGGTAAACCCGACCACGGCGGCACGCAAAGCTCCCATCCGGCGAATCTACCGATACCAGAGTGATAGCGGGTGCATGAGCGCGATAGGTGCCGTCGCGTAACCGGAGCCGATGCAAGCCGCGGAGTGGGGACGCCTCGTAGCTGTTAGGGGTTCGCGCCTGACAACCCCGACCAGGCAAGGGCTGGATTCCACGCGACCAGCACGTACGCGATGGCTGTCATCGCCAGCAGCAGAAGAACCGCTACGAAGCTGACGAATCGAGAGATTCGTGGCCGAACGAGGGTCACCGCAATAGAAAGAACTGTGATCGCCATGATCGCGAGCGTGGGAAGAGAGGCGGCCTGGATGCGCTGAGACGGGAAGCAATTGCGCGGGCCCGGTAGAGAGAGCGCGCAGACTTCTGGGCCGAACGGAACAGCGGTCAGCCAAATGACCGCGGCGGAGGCAAGAGCGGTGAGCCCGATGGTCGCGACTGCTGGCCACGAGACCACGCGTGCGGTCAGGACACCGGGTTCCTTGGTCACAGCTTGAGCGTAGCGGCCGCGACGGGACTCGCCGCTGCCCGCGAGCCGGTCCTCGATCGGGCGCGTTCGTGTCGGCGGCCGTCAACTATGGCCCTCACGGCAGTCGCGTTGCAGAACACCCGCCCGCACGAATTCTCAACGAGCGGACCCCCTGCGATGTCGAGCATCCTGACGGCATCCTTAGCCCCGTGGGGCTCGAAGCCACGACCCGCGGACTAAAAGTCCGACGCTCTACCGACTGGGCTAGGGGCCCTTCGCATCCAGACCCGTGCTCTGCGCCCACCGTCCGAGGGCGGTGATCGCCTCGCGCAAGGCGAGCCCGCGATCCGTCAAGGCATAGGCGCGGGTGTTGTGGCGGAGCGGCAGACGCGACAGCACGCCGGCGGCTTCGAGTTCGCGAAGCCGTGTCGCCAGCACGCTCGCTGGCACTCCCAGGTCGCGCTGAAGATCGCCGTAACGCTGCGGTCCGTCGAGCAGCCGTTCCACGATGAGGAGGGCCCATCGCCCCCCGACGATGTCCAGTGCCGCGGCGAGGTCGCTCACGCGGTCTGATCGTTTTCCGGCTTCATCCAGAACGGCGAGTAGTGGTACCCGTCGGGGTCATCGAACTGACGCTGATACATGAAGGGGTAGTCGTCGGTGTCCCCGACGCGCCCGCCGGCGGCGGCCGCGCGCTCGATCAGATCATCGACCGCCTCCTTGCTGCCGAGGTCGAACGAGACCGTGACCTTCGAGGGGGTGTCGGGAGCGCCGATCAGTTCCTCGGTTGCGCCGACGTTCGCGTACATCTCGCGGCTGCCGAGCATGACGTACTGCTCGGGCGCGATGGCGAAGCAGGACACGTTGTGATCGGACATGTCCGCATTGAGCGTCCAGCCGAGTGCCGTGTAGAAGTCGGTCGACCGCTGGACGCTCTCGACCGGGCAGGTGATGAAGAGGCTCATGCGGCAGACACTTTCAAAATCGAAGTG
>NZ_JANJFJ010000367.1:0-4393 GCF_024626565.1 Microbacterium sp. zg.Y909 | reverse complement strand
GTCACCAAGGGCGCGATGTACCACTACTTCGAGTCGAAGGACGATCTGCTCTTCGGCATCTACGACCGGCTGCTGACCCTGCAGAAGGCGCGGCTCGACGAGATCGTCGCCCGAGGAGGCGCCGTCGACGAGGTGCTGCGCGCGGTGGGCGTCGACGTCATCGAGACCTCCATCCAGTTCCTGCCCGAGGGCACGGTGTTCTTCCGGAGCTCCCACATGCTCTCCGCACCCCGCCAGCAGGAGGTCACGCGACGCCGGCGCGCCTACCACGACGAGGTCGCGAAGCTCCTGGAGCGAGGCCGGGCCGAAGGCCTCTTCCGCACCGACATCCCGGTGCCGGTGCTCATCGCCCACTTCTTCAGCGACGTCCACTACCTCTCGCAGTGGTACTCCCCCGGCGGCCCGGAGTCCGCGACGCAGGTGGCCGAGCAGCTGACCGATCTCTTCCTCACCAGCATCAGGACCACGAAGGAGTAGCCCATGCGCGCTTGGCACGTCACCCGCAACGGAGAACCCGAGGACGTCCTCGAACTCGTCGAGGTGCAGGATCCGACTCCGGATGCCGGTGAGGTGCTCGTGCGTGTGGCCGCCGTCGCCGCCAACTTCCCCGATGTGCTGCTTTCGCGCGGGGAGTACCAGGTGAAGCCCGACCTCCCCTTCATCCCCGGCATCGAGTTCGCCGGCACCGTGCAGGCGCTGGGGCCGGGTGTCGAGGGGTTCGCCGTCGGCGACCGGGTCGTCGGCGGCAAGATCGGCGTGCTGAGCGAGCTCGCCGTGCTGCCGGCGCGCGATCTGCAGCCCACTCCCGACGCCCTCGACGACATCGCCGCCTCGGGGCTCATGATCGCGTACCAGACGGCGTGGTTCGCCCTCCACCGCCGGGCCGCCCTGCGGCAGGGCGAGTGGCTGCTCGTGCACGCCGCCGCCGGCGGAGTGGGCGCCGCCACCGTGCAGCTCGGCGTCGCCGCCGGCGCGCACGTCATCGCCGTCGTCGGCAGCCAGGCCAAGGCCGCCGTCGCGCGCGACCTGGGCGCGCAAGAGGTGCTGGTGCGCGGCGTCGACGACATCCCGGCACGGGTCAAGGAGATCACGGGTGGGCACGGCGCCGACGTCGTCTTCGACCCGGTGGGCGGCTCGGCGTTCGAGGCGTCCACCCGATGCGTCGCCTTCGAGGGCCGCATCGTGGTGATCGGCTTCGCCAGCGGCGAGGTCCCGACGCTGCGCACGAACGTCGCACTGGTGAAGAACTTCGCGGTGCTCGGCCTGTACTGGGCGCTCTACTCCCAGCGCCGCCCCGACCTCGTGGCGGAGGCGCACGAAGCGCTCACCCGCCTCGCGGCATCCGGGGCGATCGCACCACTCGTCGACGAGGTGGTGCCGTTCGAGCGGGCGCCCGAGGCGATCCAGAAGCTCGCGGGCGGGCAGACCACCGGGCGGGTCGTGATCGAGGTCGGCAGATGACCTCGCCCTTCGACCTCACCGGCCGCACGGCCCTCGTCACGGGCGGGGCCCGCGGGCTCGGCGCCGCGTACGTGCGCGCCCTCCACGCGGCGGGCGCAGCGGTCGTCGTCGCCGACCTGCTCGACGACGAAGGCACGGCCCTCGTCGAAGAGCTCGGTCCCCGCGCCACGTTCGTGCACCTCGACGTCACCGAGGAAGAGGAATGGGATGCCGCCGTGGCGGTGTCCATGGCGCGCTTCGGCGCGCTCGACGTGCTCGTCAACAACGCCGGCATCGCCAACGCGGCACCCATCGAGCACTACTCCACGGCGAAGTGGCATGCCGTGATCGCGGTGAACCTCACCGGCACCTTCTTCGGCTGCCGCGCGGCGGTGCCGGCGATGGCCGCCGGCGGCGGCGGGTCGATCGTGAACATCTCGTCGGTGGAGGGGCTGCGGGGAAGCCCCGGCCTGCACGGATACACCGCCGCGAAGTTCGGCGTGCGGGGGCTGACGAAATCCCTCGCCGTCGAGCTCGGCCCGCGCGGCATCCGCGTCAACTCCGTGCACCCGGGGCTGATCCTCACCGACATGACGACGCGCATCGACCCCGCGCGCATCGACATCCCCCTGGGCAGGCCGGGCATCCCCGACGATGTCGTCGGCACGATCGTGTTCCTCGCCTCCGACGCGTCGCGCTTCACCAGCGGCGCCGAGTTCGTCGTCGACGGCGGCATGATCACCGGAATCCCCCACAAATAGCAGCCTGGTCACCGCAGCCGCCTGCTTTCGAATGCAACATACCGGCTGGTCGGTTTATGAGGTACAGTGGGGCCACCCGACACGAAGAGGTGCCGATGTCCTCCCTTGCCCCACCCGCTCCGCGGCTCGCCGTCACCGACCTGACCGTGACCTTCGGCGGCCTCACCGCGCTGCAGGACGTGTCGTTCGACGTCGCGCCGGCACAGGTCGTCGCCCTCATCGGACCGAACGGCGCCGGCAAGACAACGGTCTTCAACGCGGTGTGCGCGCTCGTCCGCAGCCGCGGCACCATCGTGCTCGACGGCCAGGCCATCCCGGCGCGCACGTCAGCGCTCACCGGCCGGGGCGTCGCGCGCACGCTGCAGGGCCTGGGCCTCTTCGACGGGGCCACCGTGCGCGAGAACGTCACGGTCCCCCTGAGCGGTCCCGGCACCCGCAAGAATGCCGCCGCCCGCGTGACCGCCGAACTCGCCACCCACGATCTGCTCGATGTGGCAGACGTTCCCGTCGCCGCACTGCCCTACCCGGTGCGCAAGCGCGTGGCGCTCGCGCGCGCCCTCGTCACCGACCCCCGCCTGCTGCTGCTGGACGAACCGGCCGGCGGCCTCGGCCACGACGACATCGCGGCCCTGGCGGCCACCGTACGCGCCACCGCCGACGCCGGCTGCGCGGTGCTGCTGGTCGAGCACCACGTCGACTTCGTCATGTCGGTCGCCGACCGCGTCGTCGTGCTGGACTTCGGGCGGGTGATCGCCCGCGGCACCCCCGACGAGGTGCGCAGCGACCCCGCCGTCGAAGAGGCGTACCTCGGGCTGAAGGCGACGGCATGAACGGCGCGCTGTCTTTTCACGAGCTCACCGTCGGCTACGGCGGCGAGCCGGTGCTGCACGACGTGTCGTTCGCGCTCGAGCCCGGCGAGATCGTCGCGCTCCTGGGCGCCAACGGCGCCGGCAAGACCACGCTGCTGCGCGCCCTCGCGGGGTTCGTGCGGCCGCTGCGCGGCGGCATCCGCCTCGACGGCGACGACCTCGCCCGGCTCAGCCCCGAGGACCGCGCCCGCCGCGGCATCGCCCAGGTTCCCGAAGGACGCAGCGTCGTGGCGGAGCTGACGGTCGACGAGAACCTGCGCCTGGGTGCGCTGTGGCGACACCGCGGCCGCGCCCGCGAGACGGCGATCGCCGAGATCTACGATCTGTTCGAGCCGCTCGCCCGCCGCCGCTCCGCGGACGGCCACCAGCTCTCCGGCGGCGAGCGCCAGATGCTCGCGCTCGGGCGCGCACTGGTGTCGCGCCCCCGCGTGCTCACGCTCGACGAGCCGTCGCTGGGACTGGCTCCGCTCGTGGTCGCCCAGCTGATGGCGACCCTCCGCGACGCCGCCGCACGGGATGACATGACCGTGCTGCTGGCGGAGCAGAACATCACCAGCGCCCTGTCGATCGCCGACCGCGGGGTCGTGCTCGACCTCGGACGCATCGTGGCGGATGCCGCAGCATCCGCCCTCGCCGACGACACCGCCCTGCGCCACGCCTACCTGGGATTCTGATGGACCGACTCGCCTTCCTGCTCGCCACCGGCCTCGCCCGCGGCGCGATCTTCGCCCTGTTCGCCCTGTCGCTCGTGCTCATCTGGCGCGCCGCGCGCATCATCAACTTCGCCCAGGGCGCCATGGCGCTGGTGGCGACGTACCTGGCGTTCGCCGTCACCGCCCTGACCGGCTCGTACGCGGCGGGCCTCGCCGCCGGCGTGCTCGGCGGCGCCGCGATGGGCTTCGTCGTCGAGCGGGGCCTCATGCGCCACGCGCCGCACCGCTCTCCCCTGGCCGGCATCATCATCGCCATCGGGCTGGTGATGGTGCTGCAGTCGCTGCTGGGCATCTTCTTCGGACCGCAGTACCGGCCGATGGCGGCGCCGTTCGATGAGACGCCCATCTTCGTCGGCGGGGTGCCGCTGCTCTCCCCCTACGACCTGTTCGTGCTGGTCGTGGCCCTGTCGGTCATGGGGATCCTCGCGCTGCTGTTCACCCGCACCTCTCTCGGACTGCAGCTGCGCGCATCGGCCTTCGCGCCCGAGGTGTCGCGCCTGCTCGGGGTGCGCGTGGATCGCATGGTGACGATCGGCTGGATGCTGTCGGCCGCGGTGGCAGCGCTCGCGGCGCTGCTGCTGATCCCCACCGAGCTGGGGCTCAACCCCCA
>NZ_JANJFJ010000366.1:0-4394 GCF_024626565.1 Microbacterium sp. zg.Y909 | reverse complement strand
GGCCGAGACCGTGGGAAACAACCATGGTCTCGGCCGCCAGACAGGGTCTCACGGTTGCGAAGCCGGGAAAGCGGGTCCCGTCAGGCCGGCGGCGTGCCGGTCGTCAGGGCGCGCAGCAGTTCGGTGAGGTTGCGGATGTCGCCCAGATCCCAGTCCTCGAGCGCTGCGTGCAGCGTGCCTTGATGCGGCGCACGGGCCGCGGCCAGGCGCGCCAGTCCCTCGGGGGTCGGGGACAACAGGCTCGATCGGCCGTCCGCGGGATCCGGCGCGCGCGTGACCAGCCCCAGATCCTCGAGCTCGCGCACGGTGCGGCTCAGCTGTCCCTTGTCGACCGCGAGGATCTCGGCCAGGGCAGCCTGCGTCACCGGCTCGCAGCGCACGATGCTCGTGAACACCTTGTAGGCGCCGGGCAGCATGCCGGGACTCACCCGGTCGGCGTTCTCGGTGATGATCTTGCGGAAGCGGACGATCAGCTCGCTGAACTCCCCTTCCAGGGCCCGCACCGCCTCGGCGCGTTCCTCGGAGGTCTCCTCGCTCGTCATCGTGACCACCCTACCGGCGCGCATCGCGGGGGCCGGATGCCTCGTCTGCGGCATCCGTGGTGGCCGCGGCATCCGTCGGGTCCACGACATCCGTCGCGTCCACGACGCGGTTGGATGCCGTGAGGGAGCTCATCCCCTCGGGAACCGAGACCGTCGCGAAGTCGGCCTCCGCGGCGTGCAGGCGCTCGGTGGTGGTCATCGAGGTCAGCGGCGTGCGCGGGAGGAAGACGATCGCGACGAGGCTGACCACGGCGAACGGCACCGCGATGAGGAAGGCGCGCGAGATGCCGTTGGCGTACATCTGCTCGAAGATCACCCGCAGCGCGGGGGGCATGGTCGCGACGGAGGGGAGGGCGCCGGTCTGCAGCTGGGCGGCCCAGACCGGGCCCTGCTCGCCGAGGCTCGCCAGGGCGGCGGCGATGTCGTCGGCGCGCTCGGCGACGAGCTCGGTGACGCGCGAGGCGAGGGCGGCGCCCATCACCGACACGCCGATCGTGCCGCCGAGGCTGCGGAAGAACGTCACTCCCGAGCTCGCGACGCCGATCTGGGAGGGCTTGGCGGTGTTCTGCACCACCAGCACGAGGTTCTGCATCGTCATGCCCACGCCCGCACCCAGCAGGAACATGTAGATCGACACGAGCGTGAAGTCGGTGTCGTACTCGATCGTCGACAGCAGCGTCGAGCCGGCGGTCAGCAGGACGGCACCGATCACCAGGAACGCCTTCCAGCGGCCCGTCTTGGTGATCAGCGCGCCGATGCCCATCGACGAGATCAGCAGGCCAGCGATCATCGGGATGGTCATGATGCCGGCTTCGGTGGGCGTCGCGCCGCGGGCGAGCTGCATGTACTGGCTGAGGTAGACCGACGCACCGAACATCGCGATGCCGGTGGCGATCGAGGCGATGACCGACAGCGTGAAGGTACGGTCGCGGAAGAGGGTCAGCGGGATCAGCGGCTCAGGCGAGCGCAGCTCGACCCACACGAACAGGGCGGCGCCGACGATCGCACCGCCGAGCATGAGTGCCGTCTCGACGCTCCACCACTCGAACGAGTCGCCCGCGAGCGACACCCAGATCAGCAGCAGCGACACCGAGACCGAAAGGAGCACGATGCCGAGGTAGTCGATGCGGGCCTTCTGCTTCGGCCGCGGCGGCACGTGCAGGTTGCGCTGCACGATGAGCAGGGCCGCGACCGCGACGGGGAGGGCGACGAAGAAGTTCCAGCGCCAGCCCCAGGCATCCGTGATGAGGCCGCCCAGGAGCGGACCGCCCACGGTTGCGACGGCCATGACGGCGCCGAACAGGCCCATGTAGCGGCCGCGTTCGCGCGGGCTGATGATGTCGGCCATGAGCACCTGGCTGAGGGCGGCGAGGCCGCCGGCGCCGATGCCCTGAAGTGCCCGGAAGGCGATGAGCGTCTCGGGGTTCTGCGAGAACCCGGCGGCCGCGGTGGCGAGGACGAAGATCACGATCGCCAGCTGGTAGAGCACCTTGCGATTGGTGAGGTCGGCCAGCTTGCCCCAGATGGGCGTGGAGATCGCGGTCGTGAGCAGTGTCGCGGTGACGACCCACGTGAACGCGGTCTGGCCGCCGCCGAGGTCGTGCAGGATGACCGGCAGCGACGTCGACACCACCGTCGAGGCGAGCATCGACACGAACATGCCCAGGAGCAGCCCCGAGAGGGCTTCGAGGACGCGGCGGTGGGCGAGCTTCTCCGCGGCGGCGGCGGGATCGTTCGGGCGGGGGGACTTCGGCACGGGTCTCCTTGGAATGGATGCGAGACGGTGCGACGACGTTGGCGACCGGAAGTTGATGGACATCAACGGTTGAGATGGATCAACTGTATCTCCAGGGTTGACGTGAGTCAACCATTTCGGCGGAGGAAGGGTCGCTAACGCCGTGGGCGGGTGCTCACTCGGGGACGCGAATACTCACTCGGGAACGCGAGTACTCACTCGGCGAGGGCGAGGGCGCGGAAGGGCTCGCGCGGTGCGGTCGGCGGGGCGACGAGGGTGCGGCGCTGCATCGTGCGGTGGTAGAGCTCGTCGATGAGGGCGGTGGCGAGCTTCACCAGCTTGCCGATCTCGTACTCGTCGCGGTCCACCCATGCGCACCGCGGCTCGTCGCCGACGGGCACGAAGTCCACGTGCTGCTCCCAGGTCACGAGCGTGCGCTCGGCGCCGAGCACGTGCTGCTGCCACCACACCTGACGCAGGTAGGAGCGCGGAATCGACCGCCAGTGCTTGTTGGTCGTCTTGATCTCGGCCAGGATCACCCGGCCGTTCTTGTCGAGTCCGACGCCGTCGGGCGTGGCCAGGTGCCGTTTCTCGACCACGGCGTGGAACAGCGCCGACGACGGTTGGATGCCGTGGGTCGCGGCGACCCAGCGGGCGATCTCCGGCTCGCGGCGGCGGCCGTGATCGGTGTAGGCGTTGCCCGAGAATCCCGACCCCAGCAGCTTGGCGTCGGCGGCGCGGGCGATCGCCTTCTCGGATGTCAGTGCCGCGACATCCGTCGCCGTGATGCCGCGCGAGCGCGCCCGCACCCACGCCACGCGGTCGCGGGAATCCGCGACGATGCGAGCGGAGAGTTCGGGGGTCACACATCGACCCTAACCCCGGCCGTCGACGGCATCCGCCCTCCACGCCGCTCGGCGGCGGGTCGGATCTCGTCGGCCGGGCGCGCCGCCGCCGCTCAGGTGCGGGCGCGGCGCATCCGCCGCTCGTAGCCCAGTGGATCGCGATGGCTGTAGCCCACCTGAATGCGCTGGATGCCACCGAACTGCCCGATCGTCACCGCCACGAACAGCACCGACCACAGCACCGCGATGACCGCGAGAGTCGGGTCGGGGTCGACGGCGGTGGCGTAGAAGATCATCGACAGCGAGAACGCCGCCGCCAGAAATGCGCCCACCGATGAGATCACCCGGATGAGCAGGTCGGGGGAGTAGGCGAGGAAGCGCACCGCGAAATAATCACCCGGGACGGGACGGCGCGCGCCCGACAGGTACGGCAGCGCTGCCCAGAAGGCCGTGGCCCGGGCAAGGCGCCGCCCCGACCGATGCAGCCGCCACAGCAGCAGAGTCGAGGGCAGTGCGAGCGCAAGGGCGATCACGACACCGACGGCGCCGGAGAGTGCAGCCGTCGCCGGATCTGTGGGCGCCACCGACAACCCGAAGCCGGCGAAGATCGCGGCCAGCCCGGCGGCGGCATCCCCCGCCGTGCCGAGCAGCCCGAGCAGCCACCGTGACGTCCGGCCGTAATCCGCCCGCACGGCCTCGGTGGCCGCGTCCACGCCGGCGATGTTCATGCCCGGCGGCACGGTGGCGACCTCGCCCGCGGCCCGTGCGCGCTCGGCCGTTTCCACAAGGCGGAGCGTCGCGCGCTGGATCATTGCGAACACGTCAGTCTCCTGCGGGGACGGAAGCGGCCAGAATCTCGGGCCCGGGGTAGGCCGGCACCTCCTGGTCGGGATCGAGCACGATCGTGGAATCCAGTGCGAGCGCGGCGTAGGGCGCAAGGGCGTCGAGGTGTGCGGGATCCGGCATCAGCTCTCCTCCCTGCCCCCGCTCAGCGTAGGGACGGTGCGGGGAGAGGGGGATGGGGAGAAGTCCCCAATTCGCGGGACCATGGCGGATTTTGCCGCATGGAGCGTACGACGTATGCTGGGACACAAGCCAAAGACCGTCGGTCATCGGTGTGCGCGCAAGCGCATCACGATCGAAGCTCTGCACTGCAGGGGCCCACGCAGGTGTACAGAACGATTCTCAGGAATTCAGCTCCGTGCGCTTGCGCCGGAGCTTTTTTGTTGTGAGGGAGCGACGGGCTGAGGTCGACGCCCGCCACCGCGGAGC
>NZ_JANJFJ010000365.1:0-4398 GCF_024626565.1 Microbacterium sp. zg.Y909 | reverse complement strand
GCTTCGAGTTCGGCACCACGACCGGTCGGCCCCGCCGCGTCGGCTGGTACGACGCGCCCGTCACCCGCTACGCGACGCGTGTGAACGGCATCACCGACCTCGTGCTGACCAAGCTCGACATCCTCACGGGCCTTGACCGCATCCCTGTGTGCGTGGCCTACGACGTCGACGGCACGCGCTTCGACGAGGTGCCGGTGAACCAGTCGGACTTCCACCACGCCACCCCGATCTACGAGTACTTCCCGGGCTGGAGCGAAGACATCACGAAGGCGCGCACCTTCGATGACCTGCCGACGGCCGCGCAGGAGTACGTGCTGGCGCTGGAGGCCATGAGCGGCACGCGCATCTCGGTCATCGGCGTGGGCGCGGCCCGCGACGCGGTGATCGTGCGCCACGACCTCGTGGACTGATGCGCTTTCTGCTCGGCGGGTACACCGCCGACATGGGCGGAGCCGCCGAGGGCATCGGGGTGCTGCGCGCCGGCGAGGCGGATGCCGCCTCTGCGGGCGGGCCGCTCGCCTTCGAGGGCGAGGCCGTGGTCACTGGCGGCTCGCCGTCGTGGCTGACGTGGCATCCCTCGCTGCCGGTCGTGTACGCGGCGCTCGAGGGCGCCGGCACCGTGCAGGCGTTCCGCCGCACCGGCGAGATGTCCCTGACGCGGGTCGGGGGTCCGGTCGAGGTCGGGGACGCGCCGTGCCACGTCGCGGTCGCCCCCGACGGCGCGTCGCTCATCGCGAGCTGCTGGGGCGACGGGCGCGTGGTGCGCGTGCGGCTGGATGCCGACGGGCGCCCTGGGCCGACGGCCGCCGCGCGTGCCGCGCGGGATCCGTACGGGCGCGAGGGCGCCGCGGGCGCCGCGGGTTCCGCCGCCGACGCCGTGGTGTTCGCGCAGGCCGGGCAGGCCCGCGCGGGTGCCCGTGGCGAAGAGCAGGAGGATCAGCTGCAGGACCTGGCGGCAGCCGCGCAGGCGCTTCGTGCGGTCGCCGGCGACGAGTTCGCCCACCTGGTTCCCGAGTACGCGGCGCCGGAGCCGCCGCCGGTTGCGCCCGGGGCCGCGGCTGCTGCCGACGCCGGGGACTCCGCCGAGGCGCCCGCCGCCCGGTCGTCGCACGCGCACCAGACCGTGTTCCTGCCCGGCGGCGTGCTCGCCACCGCCGACATGGGGTTCGACGTGGTGCGGTTCTGGCGGGGCGCCGACGGCGGCGCCACGCGGGCGCTCCCCGACGTCGTGCTGCCGCGTGGCAGCGGGCCGCGCCACATGGTGTGGCATCCGAGCGGCCATCTGTACGTGGTCACCGAGCTCTCGCGCGAGCTGTTCGTGCTGGCGCCGGATGTCGCCGGCGTGTGGCGCATCGTCTCGGGGACACCGCTGGCCGCCGGCACGCTCGCGGACGACACCGCGGCCGAGGTTTGCCTGTCGCGCGACGCGCAGTTCGTGTACGTCGGGGTGCGCGGCAGCGACACTCTGGCCGTGCTGCGGGTGCGCGCCACCGGCTCACAGGTCGCGCCGGTGGCGCTCGCCGAGGCCGGAGTGTCGTGGCCGCGCCACCACATGATCGTGCTCGACACACTGCTCGTGGCCGGCCAGCGCTCGGGCGACGTCGCCGCCCTCACACTCGACATCCGCAACGGGCTGCCCGGCCGCCCGAGGGTGCGCACCTCGGCGCCGTCGCCGACGTGCCTCGTGCCGCTGCGCTGATCTCCCCGCCGCGGCCTCGCCGCCGCTGGGGTTTGCGACCGCTGAGCCCCCTCTCGGGTCGCCGCCTCGCGGCGCATGCCGGTGGCTCGGGTGCCGCGCGCCGGCCGGGCTCGCTGGTGCCGCGCGCCGGCCGGGCTCGCTGGTGTCGCCCGCAGTTTCTTTGTCCCCTTGATTCGCCATGTGAGTTCCGGTTCACACACCCCGGGGCGTGGGGACGGGGAGGCGATCTGGCGCGAACCCCTGCGAGTCGGGTGGACCCTTGTGCGATCCGGGCGTGTGTGTGAGCGGGAACTCACATGACAAAGCCGGGCGACGTCGACAGGTCGGCGCGATCGAGCGGCAACTGGGTCATGGTCCGCGTGCGCCCGCCGTGTGAGCGGCAACTCACATGGCAGAACCGGGTGATGACGACCCTTCGGCGTGATCCTGCTGCAACCTGTTCGGGCGACGCGCGCCCGCCGTGTGAACGGGAACTCACATGCGAAATCGGGGGACTGTCCGCCGACGGGCAGCGCGCGCGGGCGGAATCAGACCTTGGCGTCCTGCCGCGGGATCCATACCTGCTTGATGATCAGCAGAATCGACGCCGTCACCGGAATCGCGATCAGCGCGCCGAGCAGCCCCAGCAGCGTCCCCCCGACGAGCGCCCCGATCACCACGAGAGCCCCCGGCACCGAGATCGCGCGGTTCATCACGCGCGGGGTGAGGATGTATGCCTCGATCTGCATGTAGATGAGATAGGCGATACCGAAGACCAGAGCAGCCACCGGGCTCGAGAACAGCGCGATCACCGTTGCCAGTACCCAGTAGGCGACGGTTCCCACAAGGGGGATCAGCGTCAGGCAGAACGCGATGACCGCCAGCAGCGCGGGGAACGGCAGCCCGAGGACCAGGTGCAGGATGAGCGCGACGACCGAGTTGAAGAACGCCAGCACCACCATGCCCATGAGGTAGCCGCCGATCGAGTCCGTGATCTCGGTCGTGAGTGACGCCACCTTCGGCCGGCTGCGGGCGGGGGTGAGACGCACGAAGGCGTTCTTCATCGCCGCCAGCGACGCGAGGAAGTACAGGGTCAGCACGAGCACGATCACGACGCCCGAGACCGCGGTGGCGATGCCCGCGCCCACCTGCAGCACGCCACCACCGATGCTGGCGATGTTGCTCGGGTTCGTGATGAAGTTCTGCGCGTCGGTGAGAAGCGTGCCCACCTGATCGCTGAAGTTCGTCTCCAGCCACGAATAGATGTCCGACTTCTGGAAGTCCGACACGAGCGATGGCAGATCCTTGGAGAACTGCGAGACCTGCCCGGCCACCGTCGGGATGATGAGCCACAGAATGCCTGCGATCGCGACGGCGAAGCCCGCGAAGACCATCGCGATCCCCCCGGGGCGGGGGATGCCGTGCCGCTCCAGCCAGCGGACCACCGGGTCCAGTCCCAGCGCTGCGAAGAGCGCGAACGCGACGTAGATGAGCACCGTCGACAGGTTCGAGATGGCCAGCCCCAGCACGAAGGCCGCGAGGCCCCCGAGGGTCAGCAGGAAGCCCAGCGCGAACGGGTTCGACAAACCGGCGAGGACGCGCGCCGTGGCGGTCGACCCCGCCGTCCCGGGCGCCGGTGCGGCCGTCACCGCGGTGCCGCGGGCGGTCCCCGCGTCGGTGCCGGCACCCGCATCGGCGGCGAGCGGGGCTGCGGTGGGGTCGGTCATGGGGACACTCTAGGTGGGTGCCCCGCGGGGAGGACAGGGGTGCGTCCGCCCGCGCCGGTAGGGTCGGAAGCAGGAGGATGCCATGACAGAAGAAGACCCCACGACGACACTGGCGCGGCTGCGCAGCAGCATCGACAACATCGACGCGGCCCTCATCTTCATGCTCGCCGAGCGTTTCCGCTGCACCAAGCAGGTCGGCGTGCTCAAGGCGGAGCATGGGATGCCGGCATCCGACCCCTCCCGCGAGGAGCAGCAGACCGCGCGCCTGCGCCGGCTGGCCGAGGAGTCGTCACTGGATCCCGAGTTCGCCGAGAAGTGGTTCAACTTCGTCGTAGCCGAGGTCATCCGCCACCACACGGCGGCCGCAGACGAGCGCTGACCACACGGACAACGCCCCGAGCCGGAGCCCGGGGCGTTGCGACGCTCAGTGCGTCAGGGTACGGCGCGGCGAAGCGTCCGCCACGAGATCACGGCCAGCACCGCGATGAGGCCGACGCCCCACAGGGCCAGGCCCAGTGCCCCCTGTGCGACGAACCATTCGGCGACCGCACCCCAGGACTGTGTCTGCGTGATGAACCAGGCGAGGGCCACCAGTGCGAGCGCGAGTCCGACCAGAACCACGGTGAGCCACAGGTTGCCGAACCGCTTGTAGATCGTCGCGCCCCAGAATCCGCAGACGAAGAACAGCAGCGCCAGCACGAAGAAGACGAACCCGGCGGCGACCGGTCCCGCTTCCCACACCCACGGCAGGTAGAAGAAGTAGCCGTTCATGCCCCACCCGTCGGTGGCCTTCTCGAGCAGCCCGCCGATCACGAACACCAGACCCAGCAGGGCAGAGGTGAGCACCGCGGTGAGCACGGTGCCGGCGTAGAACTCCCGCCGCGTCACGCTCATCGCCTGTGAGAAGGGGAACGTGAGGGTGAGCGCCTGGATGCCCACCACTGCGAAGTACCACAGCGGCGCCTGCGCGCCACCCCCGTACTTCGGGCCCAC
>NZ_JANJFJ010000364.1:0-4402 GCF_024626565.1 Microbacterium sp. zg.Y909 | reverse complement strand
CAGACCCTGCACGCGACGCTGCGCGAAGAGAACACCGGCATAGGCCTCGCCACCGTCTATCGGGCGCTCGCGGGCCTGGCCGCAGCCGGCGACGCGGACCAGCTGCAGAGCCCCGACGGTGAGGCGCTCTACCGCGCCTGCACCACCTCGGGCCACCACCACCACCTCATCTGCCGCCGCTGCGGACACGCCGTAGAGATCGCCGCGACAGATGTCGAGCAGTGGGCGCACCGCACGGCGGCCCAGCACGGATTCACGCAGGCCGAGCACGTCGTGGACATCTTCGGGGTGTGCGCCGCCTGCACCGCCGCCGCCGCCGGCGCCGCGTCGCCCGCGGCCGCCGAGTCCGCGGTCGCCCGGGAGTCGCTCGCGTGACGAGCGTGCAGCCCCGCCGAGCGCGCCGGCCACGTATCGCGCGCCCCGAACCGGCGCGCAGCACGCGGCTGCTGGTCTCGCTCGGCCTCGGGGCGGCCGTCGTCGCCGCACTGCTGCTGGTTGCGGCGATCACACCGGCATCCACTCCTCTCCCCGATCGGGCGCAGGACGGCCTCACCCTCGCCATCAGCGTGCTCATCGAGTCCCTGCCCTTCGTGGTGCTCGGCGTGCTGCTCTCCATCGTCATCCAGGTGTGGCTCCCACCCGGGGCGATCGAGCGGTGGATGCCGCGACGCGCGTGGGCGCGCCGGGCGGTGCTGTCGTTGCTGGGCATGTTCATCCCGGTATGCGAATGCGGGAATGTGCCCTTCGCGCGGGGTCTGATGATGCGCGGGTTCTCGGTGCCCGAGACCCTCACCTTCCTCGTGGCGGCGCCGATCGTGAACCCCATCGTCATCCTCACGACGCACCAGGCGTTCGGGTTCGACGACGGCATCCTCATCGCCCGGCTCGTGGGCGGCTACCTGGTCGCGAACCTCATCGGCTGGCTGTACAGCCTGCACCCGGACCCCGATGCCCTCATCACCGACCGCTTCCGCGACACCTGCGACTTCGCGGCATCCGACACGGGCGGTCGGGGCCGACGCAGCCTCGCCCAGTTCGTCGTCGAGCTGCGCGCGGTCATGCCGGCGCTCGTCATCGGATCGGGTCTGGCCGGCGCCGTGCACGTGCTGGTGCCGCGCGAGGCGCTGGTGGCCATCGGGTCCAACCCGGCCCTGTCGATCGCCGTGATGATCGCGCTGGCGATGATCGTCTCGATCTGCTCCAACGTCGACGCGTTCTTCGCGCTCTCCTTCGCGTCGACATTCACGCCCGGCGCGATCGTGGCGTTCCTCATCGTCGGCCCGATCGTCGACATCAAGATGCTGGCGCTGCTGCGCACCACCTACCGCACTCCCGTGCTCGTCGGGATGACGGTGGTCGTCGTGCTGTTCGCCTTCGCGATGGGCGTGGGGGTGAACCTGCTTGTCTGACGTCGAGATGCTCTCGTCGAAGAGCGGGGTGCTCACCCGCGGTCAGGCGCTCACCAACCGCTGGCTGGGAGTCGGGCTCGCCGCCGGCGTGGCCGCGTTCACGATCGTGCTGGCGGCGACGGGCCGCATCGGGCTGTACATCAACCCCGACACGTCGTGGTTCGCCGTCGCGTTCGCCGTGGTCGCGCTCGTCGGGACCGTGGCGAGCTTCGCGTTGCCGCTCGGCGCCGAGGCGGAGCACGGCCATGATCACAGTGACGCGCGCGCGGCCGCCGGCGACGCCCACGGTGGCGAGCACGAGGCGGAGCACGACGCCGGGCGCGAGGCCGTCGCCGCCGCGGGCTTCGGCCGCACCGCGGCGACCGCGGCGACCGTGGCGGGAGGGGTGCTGGCCACCGGCATCGTCGGCGCGATCCTCGTGCTGCCCCCGGCGTCGCTCTCGGCCGAGCTTGCGATGGACCGCGACACTGGATCGGCGCCGCTCTTCCAGGGCGCCGACGCGCTCGACCTCGCCACCACCGGCGACACCACGGTGTTCGGGGTCGGGGAGTGGGCGACGGTCTTCGCCACCGCCACCAACCCCGAGGCCTTCGACGGCGACGCGGTGACCCTCACCGGCTTCGTCACTCCCGCCGACGACGGGTTCGACCTCACGAGGCTGGTCATCACGCACTGCGTCATCGACGCGCAGGTGGCGAGCGTTCCCGTCGCCGTCGGCGACGTGCCCGAGACGGGCACCTGGGTGACCGTCAGCGGAACCGTGCAGGTCGGCGCCGACGGCGCGCTGACGATCGCCGCGACCGAGGTGACCCCCATCGACGAGCCGGACGACCCTTATGAGTACTGACGCCGTCGGTCGTCGGCAGCGCACGCGGGGCGGCCTGCGCCGCGATCGGCGCCGGCGCTCGTTCGCGGTGGCGTTCGCGGTCGTCGTCGGCCTGCTCGTGCTCGTCGGGCTCGTGGGCGCCGGAATCGCCGCTCTGCAGGGTCCCCGCGTCACCGGGGTGCAGTCCGATCCCGCGGCGGCGATCTCGGCATCCGGTTCGCGGTTCATCGTGACGACCAGCCGGTCGCTGCAGGAGGTCGATCCCTCGCAGGTCACCGTCACCCCGGAGACCCCCTTCACGGTCGACACCTCCGGCCGCAGCGTCGGCGTGCGCTTCACCCTGCCGCTGTACGACGACACCGAGTACACGGTGCGCATCGAGGGGCTCCAGGCCGTCGGCGGCGGCCCGACCTCGGATGTGGTCGAGACGATGCGCACCCCGCCCCTGGAGATGTTCCTGCTGCGGCGCTCCGAAGGGGGCGACACCGTCTTTCGCACCGACCTCGCCGGCGAGGGCGTGCCCGTCTTCGAGCACCCCCACATCGAGGACTTCCGGGCCACCTCGAGCCGGCTCGTGATCTCGGTGCGCGAAGACGACCGCACTGCGCTCATCGTCACGGACCGCGACGGCGGCAACCCCACCCAGCTCGCTCTGCCGGGGGTGGGTCGCGTCGCCAACCTGCAGAGCGCCGACCGCGGCGAGCTCATCGGCTACACCTACACCGCCGACGACGTGGGGCTCGGCGGCGGCGCCGAGAGCGTGCTCTACACCGCGTCGCTCAAGGATCCGGATGCCGATCCGGTCGCGGTGTCGATCGCGGGCGACGAGCAGCGGGTCACCGACTGGAGGTTCGTCCCCGACAGCGAGGCGCTCCTGGTGCTGACCTTCGACGGCCGGCTGCTGCTGTCGGCGTCGTCGGGCGCCGACTCGGTCGACCTCGGCACTGCCATGGCGATCGAGGGCATCGCCCGTGGTACGCCGCTGGCCGCGGTCGAGCGGGTGGACGGGCTGGTGCTGGTCGATCTCGGCGACGGCACCGAGGAGCCGCTGCCGCTCGCCGTCGCCGACGTGCGGCCCCAGCTCGTGCTGCCCCTCCCCGGCGGCGAGGGGACCCTGCGGACCGTCACCCGCTTCGACGGCCTCAACCCGCTCGGCACCTCGGTCGAGGTCGTCGAGCCGGGCGGAACGCGAGCGGTCTTCGAGGTGCCAGGCACCGACGCCGTGCTGCAGACCTGCGTGTCGCCCAGCGGCCGCTACGCCGCGGTGCTGGTGGCGCCCGACGCGGTCGCGAACGCCTACGACCTCTATGACGTGCCGCTGCCCGAGCGACTCGAGACCCACATCGTCACCCTCGCCGAAGGTGAGCCGGTCGTCGCGCTCACCGGATTCGACTCCTCGTGGTGCCAGGTGCCGCCGCAATGAGCGACCTGCGTCCGGCGACGCGCGAGGAGCTCGCGGGGCTTCCCCTCGAGGTCGCGCCGCGGCTGCTGGGCGGCGTGCTGCGGGTGACCGCAGACGGCGAGACGGTCGGCGTGCGCCTCACCGAGGTCGAGGCCTACCACGGCCGCGGCACGGGGGAGGTGCCCGACCCTGGTTCGCATGCGCGCATGGGGCCGACGCCGCGCAACGCCACCATGTGGGGGGAGCCCGGTCACCTCTACGTCTACCTGAGTCACGGCATCCACTCGTGCGTGAACGTCGTCTGCGCGCCCGACGGGGTCGCCGGCGGTGTGCTCTTGCGCGGCGGCGAGGTGGTGGAGGGGCTGGATTCCGCCCGTCGCCGCCGCACCGCCGCACGCGTCGACCGCGACCTCGCCCGGGGGCCGGGACGTCTCGGCGACGCGGTGGGACTGCGCCACCCCCGTCATGACGGGATCGACGCCGTCACGGGGGTGCCGCTTCACGGTGCCGTCGCGCAGCTGCTGCTGCCGGTGGACCCCGTGGCGCAGCCGGCGACCGGGCCGCGCGTGGGCGTGGCGGGCGAGGCGGGGACGGCGGCGTTCCCGTGGCGCTTCTGGATCGCCGGCGACCCGACCGTATCGGCGTTCCGGTGGGGGCGCGGGGCCGGGCCGCAGGCGGCTGCGGCCACGTGAGGCGGTGCCGCAGGTCAAGCCGACACGCCCGCCCGTGCTAGACTGACTCTTCGTCTGCGCGCACTCCAGCACG
>NZ_JANJFJ010000363.1:0-4413 GCF_024626565.1 Microbacterium sp. zg.Y909 | reverse complement strand
GGGCGACGTCGTCGTGGGCCCGCTCACGCACGATCGGCACGGCGCGCACACGGGTGGGGGTCTCTTCGAACCAGTCCGGCGACGCGGAGTCGACGATGCGCACCCCGGTGAACGCGTCGCGCACCTGGGTACGCCACTGGGGACGCACCCGGTCGCCGACGATGTCACGGTAGAACAGGGTCGCCGCGCCGCTCGGGCGGGTGTGGGCGACGGCGATGAACGAATCGTCCGCGGTGGGAACCCAGATCACGATGTCGGCGAACGCGAGGTCGGCCAGAAGCTGGCCGTCGCCGGCGAGGCGGTGCAGCCACTCCACATCATCGGCGGAGGACCGCCCCTGGGCATAGACGATATCGCTGAGGGTGGACATCCTTTCACCCTAACCGGGCGGCGCTCACGCGGTCCGCGCGAAGAGGCCCTGCCGTCGGCCCGATCCGGCGCGCCGCCGCCGCCCGACGGGTGGCGGCGGTGCGACGGGAGCGATGGCCTCGCCCACCAGGCGCCGCACCGCGGCCGACAGCGGGCTGCGGGCGGCGACTTCCTGCGCGGGCCGGGCCGCGAGCATCGCGGCATCCGCCGCCTTGATGTCCATCGGCAGGAACCAGACGTCGCGGATGCCGCAGAAGCGGTCGAGGGTCGCGCGCACCTGACCGCGTGGGTCGATGCCCAGCGCGCCGGCGCGCAGGCGATTGACGACGACGACCACGGGCGTGGCGCCCACCGTGGCCCGGAGGTCGGCGTGGCCGCGCACGAACCGCGCCATGCCCACGGGGTCCGCCGACGCCACGGCCACGATGAGGTCCGCCGCCCGCACCGCGGCCAGGGATGCGGCGTTGCGCCGCGGCCCCGCCAGGTCGCTGACGATCTCCTCGTCCTGCTCCAGCGACGCCGCCACGTCGACGATCGTCTCGTCCGCCCACGCACGGCAGACCCGCAGAGCTCCGCCGACCCGCTCCGCAGTGAGCTCGGGCCAGCGCCCCGGGCGGTTCAGGCCTGTGAGCACCTCGACCCCGCGCCCCAGCGGCACGCTGATGCGGCTGAGCTCCGCCGGGGTCAACCCATCGTGATCGACCTGCCGGCAGGCCGCGGCGAAGCCCGGTCCCTCGTCGGCGAGGCCGAGCGCCAGCGCGAGCGACGGGGCGTGGGTGTCCGCGTCGACGAGCCCCACCCGCCTGCCGTCGCGGGCGAGCTCGGCCGCCAGCTCGACGGCCACGGTGCTGCGCCCTGGCGCCCCGGTCGGCCCCCAGACCGCGATCACCCGCCCGGTCGGCGTGGGCGGCGCCGGCACCGACGCAAGACCCTCGTGCAGAGCCTCTGCGACCCGACCACCGTCTCGCAGCGGCAGCGGTGGGGGAAGTCCGTACAGCTGCGACAGCCGGTCCTCGCCCGGCACCTCGCTCAGCGGCACGATCCGCACGCCGTGGCGGTCGCACAGCGACACGAGCGCCGGCGCGATGGTGTCGCGTCGCAGTTCCAGCATCAACAGGTCCGCGGCGGTGATGACGCCGAGCAGATCACGTCCCTCGGCGGCGAGCATCGCGTCGGCCGCCGCGCGTGCGGGCGCGTCGGCGGCGACGGCCGCGGACGCGGTGATGCCCAGCCGCCCCAGGTGCAGCGCGATGTCCGAGGCGGCGGTGCCGTCCACGGCGACGACGGCCGTGGTCACCGCCCACCGCCCACGGCCGGCACGACCGAGAGGGCAGCGCCCCCGGCGATCGCCGAGAGGGTCGCAGCCACGTCGGCGCGCGGGATGATGAGCTCGAGGGCCGGACGGCCCGCTCCCATGACGGAGTCGTCGCGTGTCACCGTGGCCACGGTCGCGTCGGGCACGAGGATGCGCGGCTCGTCGAACGCCCCGTGCTGCAGAGCGGGCGCAGCCCACAGCTCCACCGCCGTTCCGGCGCCGACGGCTGCGGGCACATCCGTGGCCGACCGCAGCACCACCGAGGTCAGGTCACTGGCCGACGCCTCGCCGACGGCGCTGAGGGGCACCAGCTCTCCCACCGAGATCGTGCGTACGGCGATCGCGCCCGGCTGGAGCAGCCCGGGTGCGGCGTAGACGTCGTCGCCCACCTGACCGAGGGCGACCTCGACGACATGCAGGGCGTCGGCCTCCACCGCTTCACCCGGCACGATCGTGCGCGCCGCAGCGAACACGGGAACGGTCTGCCGCGCCGCCGCGACCACGAACCAGACGCCGGCGATCGAGGCGACGATGAGCACGATGCCGAGGACGAACCGCATGTCCGCCCAGAACGCCCGCGTGCGGACGGGAGCGGGTTCGGGCGCGGTCATGGGCACCATGGTGGCCCAACCCCCGGGTCGGGAGCGTCGTTTATCCACAGGCCGGCGCGGAGCGGGCAGGCTGGGTCTACGCGGCTGATAATGGGTGGATGCCCAGCGCAACCCCCCCAGATGCGCGCCTGCTCGCCCCTGCACAGGTCGCCGAAGTGCTCAGCGTGTCGGTCGAGGAAGTGGTGGCGCTGGTGCTCGATGGAAGGCTGCGCGGCATGAAGGTCGGTTCCCCCGCCCGCTGGCGCATCGAAGGCGACAGCGTGGAGCGCTACCTCGACGACCAGGCGGAGGAGGCGCGCCGCATGGCGCTGTGGCGCCAGTCCAACGCCGCAAGCTTCCCGGAGCTGTGGGGCCGCGGCGCGGTGCAGCGCCCCGACTGACACCTCACGCCAGCGCGGCCGGGGAGTCCAGTCGCACCCAGAGCACGGCATCGGTCGGAACGAGCCGGTGACCGCCCACCGCCGCCGCGCGCCGGGGCGCGTCCAGATCGTGCAATGCCAGATCGACGTGATCAGCGCCCGCGCGATCGATCGTGCCCGACAGCAGCCGCCCACCGGCGAGGCCCGCCGTGATCGGGATGCGCCGGCGGGAGAGGTCGCGCAGCACGAAGCCGAGGGTCATGCGGTCGGCCAGGCGTGCGGGGGACGTCACCGGACGGGCGCTGCGCAGCAGGTCCGCGTGCGGCACGCCGATCGCCGCGGTGCCGGCGAAGGGCACGAGCAGTGCTCCCCCACGCCGGGTGTGGGTCGTCATGGCGAACCAGTCCGCGCCGACGGCCGAGACGGTGCCCGTGGCGACGGTGCCGTCGACGAGGTCCACCGACACCGCGGGCTCGGTTCCCACCAGGGCCCTCAGCCGCTCACGCAGCGACAGCTTGGACAGTCGAAGTCGCTCGGCCTCGGTGTCCAACGCTGCCCGCTCCGCCTCCCACTCCGACGCGAGCTGGTCCTCGAGGTCCTCGAACAGCCGATCCCAGCGCATCCCGCGAATGTATCGCCCGCCCCCGCAGGGCCCGCGGCGTTGTCCACAGGTTGGAGGATTCTCATCCCGCGCGACCGGCGCGCTGTGGTTCACTCATGCCACTTGCCCCCGCGCGACGCCCAGAGAAGGGACACCGCATGGTCCCCCACCCCTCACCGGCGTCGCGGCCCGAGCACATGTCGGTGGCGGTCGAGGATTTCCTCGCGCCGCAGCGGACCCCCTCGGCCGAACTCCCCGATCCCGAGCCGCTCCTGCGCAACCTCACCCGCGGCGTTCTCGAAGTGCTCGCCGGTGTGCGCGAGGTCGACCAGCTCGCGCGCTGGTTCGCCGAGGAGCCGTACCGCGCCCTCGTCACCCGCGCCAACCTCGCCGCTCGCGCCCGCAGCGCCCGAGGCGTCCCCGCAGCCCGACCCGTGCACGCCATCGGCACGATCGTGCAGTCCTCCCCCCTGGACGGGGTGATCGAAGCGGTCGTGATCGTCTCGGGACCCGCGCGCACCCGCGCCGTCGCGATCCGGTTGGAGGGAATGGATCGCCGATGGCGGGCGACGTCGCTCGCGCTGCTGTGACGTCCGATCCGGCGTGAGCGCCGCTACTCGGCGTCGATCAGCTCGAGCAGCGACTTCAGCGCGTCACGGATCTCGTCGTGGTCGAACTGTCCGGCGCGGCTCTCGCCCGAGATCACGCCCGACCGGTGCACCTTGCGGAAATCGCCGAAGGGAAAGGAATAGGCCTTCTTGGTGTGCCCGTTCTCATCACGGTCGACGCCGAGGTGCCAGTGGGAGTACTCGGTCCATCCCTCGCGGTCGATGAAGGCGTTCTCGTCGTCGGCGCTCGGCGCCGCCTCCGACCAGTCGTCGCGTTCGTCGCGGACGACCTCGCCGTCGCGGATCAGGGCGCGCGCATGACGCAGGGCGGGTCGGTTCAGTTCGATGGCCATGGCGGCACGATACGGATCGCCGCCCGCCCGCCGCAGGGACTTGACGAGCAGGCATCCGCCACCCGCACCATCACTGCCGGTACGAGGACAGGAAGTTCCCGAGCCGTTGCACGGCCTCGCTCAGCACGCGCGCCTCGGGCAGCGTCACGATGCGCAGGTGATCGGGCGTCGGCCAGTTGAAGCCGGTGCCGGGAACC
>NZ_JANJFJ010000042.1:0-20889 GCF_024626565.1 Microbacterium sp. zg.Y909 | reverse complement strand
ATGGCTGAGCGCGTCCGTCGCCTGTCGTCGGATGCCTGGAGACGTCGCATAGTCAGGCCTAGTGCACCACCCTGCTAAGGTGGAGTCCCCTTATGGGGACCGAGGGTTCAAATCCCTCCGTCTCCGCGCAACTCTATGGCCCGAGATCCCGTGGAAACACTGGGATCGCGGGTCATAGCTTTCTCGTAGGACGGCCGTTTGCGTGAGGATTGCGTAAACCCGGCCGCGGAACGCGTCTAAGGGCGCCCACGCGTCGAGCTGTCGGCCTGCTCAGCCCTCGCTGAAGATGCCTCGGATGCCAGCATTCTCGGCGGCGCGGTCGAGCGCACTCGAGACGGCGTCGGGGATCGCTTCGAAGATGCGATCCCCCCTTTTCGCGGTCGTCAGCAGTGTCCGCGTCTGACGACTAGCCCAGCAGGCTCGTCTGCAGTGGGTTCAGCGAGGGGACAGAGTAGTCGCCCTTGCCCCAGGGGTAGAGGTTCGACTGGATGCTGGAGGGGAACGCAGTGTATGTACCATCAGCGTTCTTGACCGTAGCGTTCGACCAGGATGCCCCGGTGTAACGGTTGACGTCCTGCGGGTCGAATGTGCTGTGCACCATCTTGACGGGAGTCGCTGCTGTCAGCGTGCGATCGCTCGCCACCGTAAGGGTGTACTGCAGCGTTCCGCTGATGTAGAGCGACGCGGTGTTGTCGAGGTTGTTGACGAGCTTCACTGTGAACGTGGTGCCCGGCGAGGGCTGGGTCGACAGCGGCACTGACATGTTCGAGGTTGTCGTGGGGGTGTTCGGCCCGCAGTTCAGGAACTTCTTCCATCCGACACTTGGTGTGTAGGAGATACCACCTTCACAGGTCTCGGCGAGACCAAGGTAGAAGGCCACGTAGCCATGCTTCGTCGGGTCGGTTGGGTGGTCTTCGACGTACACGCCGCTCGGCACCGTGAACGTGCCCTGCACACCGTAGAAGTTTGCGGTGGTGGCGACGCGAACGGCGCCTTCGCCGGACGCGGCAGCCACGGCTGGCGAGGGCAAGAACGATCCCGCGAGGATCAGAGCGATCGAGGCCGCGAGGGCTGCGACGCCCTTTCTTGTACGGTTCATTTTTCTCTCTCCTTCTTTTTCTGGGTGGTGCTGTTCTTCCTACTCATGGGGTACTGCCGAACGGAACAAGCCCCAATCGTCCGCCGAGACGCTCTCGCCGGGGAAGAGTATGAACCCGTCACCGACGGAACGCAGGCGCATCAGTGTGGGGACGAGGTCACCAAAGTCAAACTCCGTTCCCCAATCCCACTGGCCGGAGAACTCGGGTGAGGCTGTGGTTTGCACAACCGGCACAACACATGTGCTCGGGGCGTGGGCTCGGACCTCGATGAACTGGGTCCATGCGTCGTCCGTTCCGCGTCCTGTCATCGCGTGATAGGCCATGGGGAGAAGCGCATCGAGATGGTTGCTGAGCGCCGCTGCGGATTGGCCGACAGCGGCGATGCGTTCCCGCTCACCAAGCGGAACCAGAAATGCCGCTAGCCAAATCGACGGGGAGTGCTTTCTTACTGCGGATGCAATCTCGGCAACGATGCCATCGATGACCTGGGCCCTGAAGGCCTCCCATTCGTCAGCATGCGAAGCAAGGATGATCGCGGCTGCCGCGCGGGCATCCCCGGTCGGCAGGCTCAAGCCCGCCCGTTCGTTGAACGCAGCGATAGTCGTCGCATCAAACGAAGCCGTGTCTCTCCCCGAGGTGCCAGCTCGGAGCTCGACCTCCCAATGCATCGGCCATCGGATGAAGTCCAACGCAAGCCCGTCGGCGCCGCTGGTCTCGAGCAGTTTCACCGCTCTCGACGCGAGACCCTCCGCGATGGCGTCATCCGTGGGGACGGCGCCCGTGTACCACTCCAGCTTCGGTCGAGCGATACCTTCCGCGTTGATCGGGACGACAACTGATGGCCGCTGCGCGGCTGGCAAGTCCTCGTCGAAGAAGCACGTCATCGCGATGATGAGGCGCATCCCACGCGCTCGACATTCGTCGGCCAACCACTCGGGTGGGTTCCTCAGCTCGACAAAGACGTCTGAAACCTGCTGGCCCGCGAGAAGGTCGAGAATCGCTTCCGTGTTCTCGCGCGATCGCAGTGTTCGCTCGATCAGAAATACGCCGATGATCGTCTGGCCCGCCACATCAACCCTTCAGGCCTGAGTGGGCGATACCCTCGACGAACTGACGCTGCGCGATGAGGAAGACAACCAGTACCGGGATTACGGTCATGGCTGCAGCAGCGAGCTGAGTGTTCCACATCGGTGCACCGTACGCATCGGCGTACCGATTCAGCGCCTGTGGCAATGTGAACAGTTCCGGCGTGGTGATGAACACCGTGGGTTCGAGGTACATGTTCCAGCTGGCAAGGAACGTGAGGATAGCGACTGCAGACAGCGCTGGGCGGGCCAGGGGAAGCGCGACATACCACCAAATACGGAGGCGTCCGAGCCCGTCGATACGGGCGGCGTCTTCCAGTTCAGTCGGTAGCGCGATGAAGAACTGACGCATGATGAACGTCCCCAGAACAGCGGAGGTGCCGAAGGCCGGGATGATGATGAGCGGGACGTGACTGTTCACCAAGCCCAGCTGTCGAAAGGCTTGGAAGAGCGGGACGATTGTCACTTCGACGGGTACAAGCAACCCGACGAGTGTGATGACGAACAACAGGTTCCGGCCCGGAAACGAGATGCGTGCGAATCCATAGCCCGCGAGCGACGCGATCACAAGTGTGAGTACCGTGACCGTCGCGGCGATGTAGAGGCTGTTCGCGTAGGCCTGACCGAAGGGAAGAAACTCGAAAGCCTCGTGGTAGCCATCGAGGGTCCACTCTCTGGGGAAGATCGTGGGGGGCGACTGGAAGATCTCGTTGACGGGTTTGAACGAGCTCGTGATCATCCAGATCGTTGGTACGGCGAACGGAATCGCCATGACGATGAGCGCCGCATAAAGCACAACCGTGCGCACTGTGCGCATCGAGGAACGCCGGCGCTGAATCGGCGGCGGCTCCGCATCGACCTTCGGGTGCGGTATCAACTCAACGGCGCCGCTCCCTGTTAGCGGCACAGGGATATCGCGGGTATCAATCTTCATAGAACACGAACTTCCTCCGCAGTTGCCATTGCACCACGGTGAGTATCAGCACGAAGACGAGCAGCATGAGCGCGAGCGCCGATCCATAACCGATCTTCGAGAAGAGGAACGCCTGCTGGAAGACGTAGTAGACGAGCACCGTCGTCGAGGTTTCGGGACCGCCCTGCGTGAGGACCGCGATGATTGCGAACGACTGGAGGGCTCCGATTACCGTGAGGATCGCCGTCAACAGCACAGTCGGTGAGATGAGCGGGAGTGTCACACTCCAGAACATTCGTCCGCGTCCAGCGCCATCAAGGCGTGCTGCTTCGTAGAGCTCTGCCGGAACTCCCTGTAGGGCGGCCAGGAAGAGCACCATGTTCACTCCGGCGCTGCGCAATACCTGGGTGATGATGACCGCGATCATCGCGGTGGGGCCGTTGTTCAGCCAGTTCGGACCGTCGACGCCGACGAGTTTGAGCAGTTCGTTGATCACACCGTTGTCCTGCAGCAGAAGACCCCAAACCAGAGTCCATGCGACAACGGAGACCACGACCGGAGAGAAGAACAAGGTGCGGAAGAATTCGATGCCGCGAACCTTGCGGTTGAGCATGACCGCGAGGCCCAGCCCGAGTGCCATGTTGAGCAGAACAACACCGAGGGAGAAGACGACGGTGGCGCCCAGCATGCTCGGGATATTCGGGTCAGTTGTCAACGCGACCCAGTTGTCGCCACCGACGTACTTGAGCTCTCCCGAGAAGACATTCCATTCGTGGAGGCTGTACCAAGCGGCCAGCCCGACCGGGATGAGGACGAGCATGAGAACGCCGAGCAGTTCCGGTGCGACGAAGGCGTAGCCGGTGAGTGCGTCCTTACGGCGAGCGGTCCAGAATCGGGAGCGATCGCCCGCGGGCGAAACGCGTGTCGCGTCCCGCCCGCGGAGGTGTGTGTCAGTCACGTCCGTGACTCCGTTTCGTGATCAGCACCCTGCTACTTCGAGAGCAGGGGGTCAAGTGCTTCGCAGGCTCCAGCGAGGACGGTTTCGACGTTTGCGCCGGGGGTCCACAGCGGATCAAGCTTCGCCTGCACGGTCGAGGTGATCTCGGCCATTCCAGGCGCCATCGGCCACGGCTCGGCCTTGGGCAGCTGCGAGACGACGGCGTTGTCGAGCCGTTCGGCCGTTAGCGTCGGGTTGACCTCGGCAAGCTGCTCGCCGGTGAGGAGAGACTCACGCGGCGGCGGGAAGTAGGCTGCCAACTTGGCCGCGTTCTCGGGGTTGGTGAGGTAGGCGAGGAAGTCCGTCGCCTGAGCGACGTGCTTTCCCCCTGAGAGCACTCCGATGCCGGCCTGTCCGACGGCCGCGTAGTCCCCGATGGGCCCGGCGGGCAGCGGAACGACGTCGAATTCGAAGCTTCCGTCCAGCAGTGAAGCTCGCGAGACCTGCGAAACGGTGAACGCTGCGTCGCCAGCGAAGAAGTCGGCGGTAACTCCGGGGCCGGGGTGCGAGCCGGTCTTGAACACCGCATCGTGGAAGTAGGTGAGCGCGTCAACCATCTCAGGCGACGTCATCTGGCATCCCTTGTCATCCCACGTCGTCGCACCCCAACCGGACCACAGCGCCTGAAGGACCTGCCAGCGGGAGAAGTCGAAGTCGCGCATCACCCAGCCGGCTTTCCCGGTCTTCGAGTGGACGGCGGCGGCGATGGAGTCGAGGTCCTGCCACGTCAGGCCGTTGAAATCGACGTCGGCGTAGCCAGCTTCAGCGAGCAGCGACTTGTTGGCGAACAGGGTGAACGGCGAGTTGGAGAACGGGTACGCGTACACCTCACCGTCCTGGCTGAAGACTGCCGTTGTGCTGGGCAGGATGTCCTCGAAATCGTAGCCTTCGACGGCGGAGAGCGCATCCGAAAGTGGCGCGAGCCCGCCCGCAGCCATGATGTCAGGGGTGATGTTGCTCAGCCAGGCCAGGTCAGGTGCGGCTCCACCTGCGATCTGCGTGGTGAGGGTCGTGTCGTAGTCGGCGAACGGCAGGGTCTCGAAAGAGATCTCGCCGATCTCCGGGTGATTCGACTTGTACTCGTCGGCGATTCCGTCGAATAGCCTCAGGTGGTTCTCATCCGCGGACCAGATCGTCATACGGAGGTCGATGCTGCCGGGCGGGAACGATTCCTCAGCCGCAGGCTGACCTCCCCCGGCACATGACGTGAGCATGAGGGCAGCGGCGGCCGCAGCGGCGACCGCGAGCTTCTTTCGGGATTCCATGCGTGGTTCCTTCCTTGTTGTGATTGCTTGCTTGGGGTTCGAAGATCGCGATAAGGGCGTCAGTACCCGGCCACTTCCGGCCAATGCACCTCAACACCGGCGTCCACGAGATGCCGCTGGAAGTCGGCGACCAGTCGCTCGCTCCGGGCGACCCTCGAGGGCGTCTCATCCCGGGCGAGACAGAAGTCTGCGAGGAGAGCCGCGGCTTCGCCGATGTTCCACTCCACGGGGTGGAGTCGGTAAGCGCCGCTTGTAATGTGTGTCGTGCCGATGTTCTTGGCAGCAGGGAGAAGGTTGACCGTCTGTTCGGGCACCAGGGCGCCGAGCGGGATCTCGAACGGTGCGCACGCAACGTCGAGGTAGTTGTCTCCCGACGTCGACGGGTGCAGGTCGATCCGATACATCCCGACCCCCACGGAGTCTTCGAATCGCGCGGGTCCGGAATGACCACGGACCTCGATAGAAACATCGCGCTCAGTCACCGTGCGCATTGCCCGAATGCGGCGAGATTCTCGAATGTAGGGTGCCTGCGCGAGACCATCACGTGTGCCCGTGACATCACCTCGCAGACGCAGCTGGGGCCAGCCAGTGCCGCCATCCGGTCTGGGCGCCTCAGTCTGGAGCCAGTACAGCAACGACAGTGAGAGCGAGCGGGCCGCGGCCAAGTGGCGCTCGTACTCCTCCTGCGGCACATCGATGATCGAACCGACGAAGTAGTCGTTCGCCGGCCAGTTCACGATCACCACATCGCTCTCAAGAGCCCCCGGTTCGAACTGGGCGCGCGACAGGACGCGGCGGTACTCCCAGAGATCGACCTTGTCGTCGCTTCGATAAGCGCCGACTGGACGCCCCGCGTCGGGGTCAAAGGCGCGCTCCACTGGCTCGAGGGTGATGGGGTGCGGTGAGATCCAGCTCAGCAGCGGCGCACCCCAGAACTCCGGTTGATAGGAGCGCCAGAAGTCGTAGTCCTCGGGGCGTTCGATGGTGTGGTCGCCCGCGACATGATCGATGGCGAAGCACCAAGTGATCGCCTGAACGTTCGTAGTATCCGCCGTTTCGGGCGCGCTTGGTTCGTCGTGTTCGGCACGTGCTTCCGCCCCCACCACGTACGCCGTGCCCGTGAGGGGCAGCAAATCGCCTGTCTCGGTCGCGTCGAGGACGAAGGGGGCCGAGATCAGGATCTCTGCGCCCGATTCGAGGTCCTTCACGGTTACGGAGCGAACACGCTCCCCGTCCATCTCGGCCGAGATGGGGACGAATGGCCGCAGCACCGTGATTCTGCCGGATGCGATGTGCGGCGACAGCATCTCGTCGAGGACGGCTGCGGCGACTCTTGGCTCGTGGCAGAGCTGGCTGACGGTTCCGTCGCCGGGGTTAAGCCAGCGGTCCTCACGCGCACGGCGGTTGAGGGGGTACATTCGCCGGTAGTGGTCCCGGACGTGGTCGCGGAACTCCCGATAGCTTTGCGTAACGCCAAACTCCTCGACCCAGCGGTGCTCATCGGGCGGCACGGCCTGCGAGGTCAGCTGGCCTCCAAGCCAGGGATAGCGCTCGGTGAGAATCACGCGCCGACCTCGACGCGCAGCTGCGAGTGCTGCGGCGACTCCGCCGACGCCTCCGCCGATGACGGCGAGGTCGGTTGTGATTGCTGTCGCGGTCATCGGACTACTTCCTGCGAAGTATTGGCGCACACCATTGTCGACTCCTTGACCGGGGGCTGCCTCCCGACCGTTTGATCAAGGAAGAAAAAGGACAGTACCAATCGGTATCTTTATGCTAGACGATGTCGTAGGGGTCGCACAAGTGGAATCCCGTGTGCGCTTCTCGGGTGCGCCAAGATGGCTACACCAATCGGCGGCACGTGGTAGCGCAAACCAGCCCACCGGCCCCGTGAAGGCGCCGGAGATGAAGTGCTCGATTAGGCCGACGGCGTCGGCTTGGCAGCTTCGAGACGAAGATCAATCTCGAAGCTGCGCCGCCAAGGCAGTTCGATTCCACCTAGCCAGAAGGCGTTCATTGGATCAGCTAGCGGCAGCCAGGATCTTCTCAAGCCCTCAGTGATGGCTTCAGTTGCGGCTGAGGCCGTTTCCTCGCCAACGGGGCCGAGCCCACCGAATGTGGATTCGACCAGCTGTGAGCGCAGGTGAGCCTGATAGCCGACATCGTCGAGGATGCGTCGCGTCCGGGCGCGGGCGACCGCTGTGGCGTCGAGGGAGCCGGTTGTTTGACCCGCGACGATCGCCACGCCGAACGCGAGAGCACTGCCCAACGCGTTCCCCGCGGTATTCCACGCCGAGTACCCCGCCAGTTTGGACAACAGTCCACGACGGGCAAGTTCCTCTACAAGCGCTTGGTCTCCGCCATTTGCGTAGCGCAGGTCAGCGACAACCACTGGCAGTTCGGTTTCGAGGGCACGTTCGATCGCGGCAGTAGTCGCCGCGACAGCCTCAGCGTCCGCAGTCGGCGATGTCCACACCAGATCCCCGGAGTCCGGATCGGGCGTATGAACCAGGAGTACGAAATCGGCACGATCGATCGCACGAGCCCCGCCGACAGCCGCGATCTGGCGTTCGATCGAATCACGCACAGGTACGTTCTCGTAAAGAGGGATGCGATCCATTTCGGCATCGTTCCCGGAGCGAACATCGATCAGTGGAACGCAACGGGCCGCGTGAGCAAGTTCACGGGCGACGAGCACCGCTCCGGTCTCGTCAGCACCAGGATGGACGAGCACGCCGTCCAAGCTTCCAAGCCGACCCCAGTAGTCGATGATCTCCTGCTCGGCCGAGCCAGCCGACCACTGCGCTGTGTCATCCGCGGTGATCGCGAGGATGTCGATTACCCGCTCCCACCGCAGACCAAGGGCCGCCGCGTTGACGATGTGGTTACGTAGGCGGCGACGCGCGAAGTCGTCTCGAATAGTGTGCGGGATCTTCGTGTCAGCGGAGGGCATGCCCCGCCAGGCTCGATGAACGTTCCCACCGAGTGCATGGAGATCACGGCCATACTGCGCCCAGTAGCTGGGCTCTTCAAAGCTAACGTAGGAGTCGCTGGCCCGGCCGACAACGGAGACCGCGGAGATACGACGAGATTGTCCCATGCGTGCACGAAGCTGTCTCAGCACGTCGAGGCGCTGAAGGGCTTCCGCGGGGGTGTCATACAGGAGGCGTCCCGGAATGAGCCCCCCATGCACGAGGGTATCGACGGAGACGACGAACGCGTCTGCGGTGTCAGTCATCGCCAACGCCCAATCATCGAGCGCGCGAACGTCGGCCGGATCCCGGAACGACGGCAGCGCGTCTGCGGGCGGAAGCTCGAGGTTCGCTCCGGCGATCGCCGCGACGTCCTCGACAAGCACAGTGTTGACGGGGCGCTCATCAAGTGGGATGAGCGCGATCCGCGTCTCTGCGGTCACTCCGCGCCTGCCCGCACAGAGCGCCGCTGGACGGTGAGCTCGTAGCTATACCTGTCACCACGGTACAAGCTCTCGGCATACTCAATCGCCCGCCCACGCACATCGTAGGAGGTGCGCGATACCAGGAACGCAGGACTGAACGCAGGCACGTTCAATAGCGCGGCCACATCCGGATCCAGAACCGTCGCCCGGATGATCTGGTCGGCCCTCTCGATCTGCACGTTGTACCGCTGCTCGAGGAGTTCGTATAGGGACGACTCGCCGAGAGCTCCGACGATGCCGGGCACGATCGGCTCCGGGAGCCAGGCGTTCTCGAGGCACATCGGCGCGTCGTCCGCGGTCCGTACGCGGCGAATATGAGCAACCGAATCGCTTGGTGTGAGATTCAGCGCATAACTGATCCGCTGGCCCGCCGGCACGATCGCGACAGACACCGGCAGCGACCCTGGCACCATACCTCGTGAACGCATGTCTTCCGAGAAGGACGTGAGCTCGAAGGACTTGATGATCGTGCGCTCACTCACAAAGGTCCCAGCACCCTGGACCCGGTAGACCCAGCCCTCGTTCTCGAGTTGGTCCAGCGCGCGCCGAACAGTGAGCCGACTGATCTCGAACTCGTCCGCGAGTTCACGCTCGGTCGGAAGCTTCTCGTGGACCGGGAGGCCTGCGTCGATGACCGACATCAGGTGCCTGCGAACCAGATCCGCTTTCGTCTCCTTGCCCACGTTCCTTGTCATACCTCAAAGCATAGCTTTTGGGCAATACCAAAGCAAAGGACCAAATGGACACCCTCACCGAGGGCTGGGTAGACGAGCTGATACAAATTGGGCAATACTTATTTCAGAAGGCGCCCCTTCGGGCGCTGTGGATTGGATAAGACCATGTTGGAAGTCGCTGAGGACTCTCAGCAGAGCGCGGTATCCGCGATCGCGGGTGGGCTCGTCGTCTCGTGCCAAGCCCCGATCGAAAGTCCTCTACGAGAGTCAGGCATCACCGCCAAGTTCGGGAGGGCAGCGATGCTCGGCGGAGCAGTGGGGCTGCGGGTGAACGGACCCGATGATGTCATCGCGGTGCGCGCCATCACTTCGGCACCGATCATCGGCTTGCACAAGATCGCCGGTCCCCGTCGAAACATGATCACACCGACCGTCGAGTTCGCAGTTGGTCTGGCTGAAGCCGGCGCCGACATCATCGCGCTCGATCTGACGGTCGAGGCCGTTGGCGACACGCTCTCCCTCCTACACGAAGTGAAGGCCACGACCGGGCTGCCCGTGATGGCAGACATCTCGACCCTGGCAGAAGGACTGCGCGCATGGGATTCCGGCGCCGACATCGTCGGCACTACGCTCTCGGGATACACACCTGAGAGCGGGCCTGCCGGCGACGTCCCCGACATCACGCTCGTCGAGCAGCTCGCCAACCGTGGCGTGCGTGTCGTCGCCGAAGGCAGATACCACGCACCCGTTGAAGTCCGCGCCGCATTCCTCGCAGGCGCATTTGCTGTTGTGGTCGGCGGCGCGATCACAGATCCTCTGTCGACAACCCGGCGGTTCAGCGCTGCAGCCCCGGCCAGGTCGGTCGCATGAGCGAGCTGATCGTCGGCATCGACATCGGCGGCACTAAGATTGCCGGCGCGTTAGTCGATGAGGACGGAGCGCTGCGCTCAAAGGTCGTCCGATTCGCGACGCCCGCCCGCTCGGGCGCCGAGGCAATCGTCTCCGCGGTTAGTGCGGTCTGCTGCACGGTGACCGCCAGGATCTCTGCAGCCGCGATCGGCATCGGCTCAGCAGGGACCTTCGATCGGAATGGGCGCGTAGTCAGTGCGACGAACGTGATCCCAGGCTGGGCCGGAACGCCGCTCCAACAGCTCGTCAAGGCAAACACCGGCATCCCGACCGTGGTCCTCAACGATGTGCATGCTGCCGCCCTAGGAGAGGCTGCGTTCGGCGCCGGTCGAGAGCATCCCCGCTCTCTTGTCGTCGCGATCGGGACGGGTATCGGTGGCGCCCTCGTGATCGATGGGAAAGTCGATATCGGAACGCATGGCCTCGGCGGATCGGTAGGACATCTGCCGCTTCGCCGATCAGAAGGACGCATTTGCTCGTGCGGTGGGCTTGATCATGTCGAAGCGTGGGCAAGCGGTCCCGCCCTCGAACGCCGCTACGATCCCGCCGGCGTCACCGGCTTGCGAGAAATCGCGGCCCGTGCACGGCACGGCGATAAGCCTGCATGCAAGGTGTTTGCGGAGGGAGCATCCGCACTTGGCGAAGGGCTAGCCGCAGCAGCCACCATGTTTGACCCTGACGCGATCATCCTTGGCGGGGGTGTCGCTGCGCTCGAGGATCTAATCGTTGCCCCGACACGAGCTGCCTTCCAACCCGAGCTCCCACCGCTTCGGACCATCCCGATCATCCCTGCCGAGCTCGGCTCTGAAGCGGCGATCGTCGGCGCCGCCCACGCCGCTCGTCTATCTCACGGCTGACGACCAGCGCTGCGAGGGCGCTTTGCTCGCCCGCCGAAACGAGGCGCCGTTCAGGCGACCATAGCGAGTTGGAGGAGCGGAATGGCAGAAGTTGTCGTCGTAGATCGCCAAGATCCGGCAGGCGACCTGGTCGCCGAAGCCATCTGAACCGGCCTGACTTTCGTTCCGCTCCTCAAGCAACGATGGAACACGATGAATCAGAAGTACTCAGTCGAGATGCGCGAGCGGGCCTTGCGGATGCTGGATGAGGCCAAGCCGGAGCATCCGAACTTGACGAGCGCGGTGCGGCATGTCGCGGGGCTGCTGGGGGTGAGCGCGACGGAGATCAAGCGGCTGCAGAAGGAGAACGCCGAGCTGCGGAAGGCGAACGAGATCCTCAAGGCTCCGAGTGTGTTTTTCGCGAAGGAGCTCGACCGAGATGATCCGGTTCATCGATGATCACCGGGATCGTTTCGGGGTCGAGCTCATCTGCCGTGTCCTCCGGCCGGCAGTGCAGGGCTTCCTCACCTCCAGCGGTTATCGCGCCGCGGTCGGCCGTGCGCCATGCGCCAGGCAGCTGAAGGACGAGCTGCTGGTGCCGGAGGTCGCGCGGCTGCATGCGGAGAGCTACGGCGTCTATGGCCGCCGGGAGATGCATGCTGATGCGGCGGCAAGGGCGGGACATCGGCCGTGATCAGAGCGAGTGGCGGATGAAGCTCGCCGGGGTGCGTGGCGTACGGAAGTCGAAGCGGGTGTTCACGACGAAGAGTGAACGGGCGCTGTCGTTGCCAACGGATCTCGTCAATCCAGCACCTGCCGGACAAGGCTCCCTGTAGGACGAAAGCCAGGCCGATTCGCCCTCCGTCAACGACGACCCCGGTATAGGATGTGATCCCCGCGTCGGTGGCGGCCGCAGCCTGTGCCCAGTCAAGCCCGTCCGGAACTCGGACCAGGTTGGCGGCGGTCAGCACGACTTACTCTGCGGATGCGCCCGCGCGACTCACGCCAGGGAAGTCCGCTACGGTGCCGGTCGACACGACCGGGCCACCGGCCACGAAGTCCGCGACCCCGGCACCGCGGTGATCACTCCGGCTACCTCGTGTCCGAGAATGGCGGGCATCGGCTGCGTGATTGCAGCACGCGCTCACGCTTCATTTCTCGCACCGACCCCGCGCGTCCCTCCGCGACGCCATGGAGCTGCTCGTCCGTTCGGGGGCGATCACCCTGCGCCGCTTGCGAATCGAACATCTACGGGTCTGCGTCTGCGACGTCCATGAGGCGGGCGTGTACCTGCGGCCCGGCGACGCGATCGTCACGCGCGCCGAGGGTCTGGGTTAGATCTTCACGGATATCGTCGGGGGAGCGCTCCGCGACCGAGGATCTGAACTGATTCCGGCCTCAGCCGGATCGCCCTGCGTCGCCGGGTTGCGGTGATCTGCCGGAATGCGGATGCCTGCGGGAAAAGCGCCCGCATGCCGGCAGATCTCCTCGTTTCGGCGCACGCGCCGACTGCTGTGCCGTCGTTGCGCTCGCCGATGGCCCAGATGAAGGCGTTCGCCGTCGTGTGCTGCCGTGGGCACGTGCCCACCCCGGTGGCATGCCCGTATCGTCGAGGTGCTCAAAGCCGGTCGAGTAGCCTCGGATCGTGCGTTCGGAATGAGGGCGAGCTTGCCGAATGCGGACCATCGGGGTTCGGTCGTCTGCACGAGTCGGAGGTGATGCGACATGAGGACGGTCCTCGTCACCGGAGCCTCCGGCGGCATCGGCGCCGCCGTGGCACGACGGTTCGCCGACGCCGGCGATCGCGTGGCAGTGCACTATGCCACGAACCACGCCGGGGCCGAGGAGACTCTTCGTTCTCTCGAGGGCACCGGCCATGCGGTCATCACGGGCGACGTCGGCGTGCCTGACGGTGGGCTCAACACCGTCGCCGCCGCCATCGAGGCGGTCGGCCCGCTCGACGTCCTCGTCTGCAATGCCGCCGTGGCTCCGGGTCCCTCCAATCGTCACGTGATCGGCGAAACGCCCTACGCGCAGTGGAGCGCCGCTTTCCAGCAGATGGTGAACGTCAACCTCCTGGGGGCTGCGAACCTGGCGTGGGCGTTCGCGAACCACCTCATCGGTCGCTCCTCGCCGGGCGCCATCGTCAACGTCGGGTCGCGCGGCGCGTTCCGCGGCGAACCTGAGTTCCCGGCGTATGCGGCAAGCAAGGCCGGTCTTCATGCCCTCGGACAGTCGCTCGCGGTCGCCCTCGCTCCGCAGGGGATCTCCGTGACATCGGTCGCTCCCGGTTTCGTGGCCACGCCGCGCCAGCTGGCGAAGCTCGACGGAGCCGAGGGCGACGCGCTCAGAGCGCAGAGCCCCTTCGGGCGGGTCGGTACCCCGGAGGAGATCGCCGAGGCGGTCTTCTGGCTTGCTTCGCCCGAGGCAGCGTGGTCATCGGGGGCGATCCTCGACGCCAACGGTGCGTCGTATCTTCGTCCGTAGGAGCGCTGGTCCATCCAGCTGATCTTCGCGGCCTTCGTTCTTCAACGGCGCGATGCCGGCGACGGCTGCGTCCCAGCCCGGCAGTTGACCCGGTTCCGGCAACACGGTGTTCGCTTGCGACTGGTGGCGGCACTGTGCCGTCCCGTAATCGAAAGGACCCGCATCATGGGCTACATCGCCGTCGGAAACGAGAACAGTGCTCCGATCGAGCTGTACTACGAAGATCAGGGGGCCGGCCAGCCTGTCGTCCTCATCCACGGGTACCCGCTCGACGGGCACAGCTGGGAGCGTCAGACCCGCGAGCTGCTCGCCCAGGGATACCGCGTCATCACCTATGATCGCCGGGGCTTCGGCCAGTCATCCAAGGTGAACACCGGCTACGACTACGACACCTTCGCGGCTGACCTCAACACGGTGCTCGAGACGCTCGACCTGCGGGATGTCGTGCTGGTCGGATTCTCGATGGGCACCGGCGAGCTCGCCCGCTACGTGGGACGCTACGGACACGAGCGCGTCGCCAAGCTCGCCTTCCTCGCGTCGCTCCAGCCCTTCCTCGTGCAGCGCGACGACAACCCCGACGGCGTTCCCCAGGGGGTGTTCGACGGCATCGAGGCCGCTGCCAAGGGTGACCGCTTCGCCTGGTTCACCGACTTCTACAAGAACTTCTACAACCTCGACGAGAACCTCGGATCCCGCATCAGCGAGCAGGCGGTGACCGGCAGCTGGAACGTCGCGGTCGGCAGCGCGCCGGTCGCCGCCTACGCGGTCGTCTCGTCCTGGATCGAGGACTTCCGCGGCGACGTCGAGGCCGTACGAGCGGCGGAGAAGCCCACGCTCATCCTGCACGGCACCAAGGACAACATCCTCCCGATCGACGCGACCGCCCGCCGCTTCCACCCAGCAGTCCCGGCTGCCGAATATGTCGAGATCGAGGGCGCCCCGCACGGACTGCTCTGGACGCACGCCGACGAGGTCAATCGCGCGCTGACCTCCTTCCTCGCGACGTGACGTCGGCGGTGTCGAGAGGTCTGAGGGAGAAGCGCATGCAGGACTTCACGGTCGGTGACACCGTCCAGGCCACGGGATCCAGGATGACAGGCAACGTCGGAACCGTCATATGGATCGATGAGGAGCGCGAGAGGTATCTGGTGCTGATCTCTCCGCAGACGCAGAACTACTTCACGGCGGACGAGCTGAGACGGTACGCGTGACGGCGGACTCAGGGGGCCCCGCGTGCGGTGCCACCCGACCTCCGGGCGCGTCTGCTCGCGCTCGCGCTGCAGGGCCAGACCGATGCCACAGCGTCGGACGGGAGTACGCCGCGGCATCCGACTTCGTCGAGATCGAAGACGGGGGGAGCCTTCGCTGGCGAGCGCCGCAGCACCGCGCGGCGGGTGCCGCTCAGCGTGCGGTCTCGGATGCCGGACGGCTCGCCGTGCCGCTGAGCAGGGACTGGGCGAGCATCGTGGAGCCCGCCACGGCCGCGGGCATGACCGCCACTGCCCCGAGCGGCACCAGGAAGCACAGCTGCGTGGCGATGCCGAATCCGAGCGCGCGTCCTCGTTGCGTGCGCAGCAGACGCCGCCGCGAGCGTCGGTCGATGCCGCGGGCCGCGAGCGCCCGCGCCGTCAGCTCGTCGGCGAGCAGCCACCCGGTGAGGACGATGCCGGTCGCGGCCCCCAGGGGTCCTCCGATCAGCGGGATGAGCCCGCCGAGAGCCGCGAGGACGGCGATCCCGAGACCGCGGGCGATGAGGGCCAGTGAATCGGCGGCGGACCGCCAGAATCCGTAGGGCGCGTCCAGCCCTTCGCTGCCGGTCTCTGCCTCGACAGCCCGCCAGATGCGGTCGTAGAACGGTTCGCCCACGATCAGGGTGAGGGCCGTGAACGACACCGCGACGATCACCAGGGCCGCCGCGAACACCGCCGTGCCCGCAGCGACGCGTACAACCGTGGTCCACACTGCCGGCCACCCGTCGGCGAAGGGAGTGAGCGCCTCGGCGATCGATGGCAGGAAGAATGCCAGGGTCACCAGGCCCGCGAGGAACAGCGCCCCCACGATGGCGGCGGGCACGAGACCCCACGCCATCAGGCCGGGCCGCCGACGCCACAGGCCGAAGCCGCGGGCCAGATCGCCCAGGCCCCGAGTCAGTTCGCGCATAGCCCTTCAGCGTAGAGGTCGTGGACTCCACGCCGACGCCGAAGTGGGGCGGCCGGGGTGCCTGACCCTCGAATGAAGCCGCAACAGCGCCCCCCAGCGCCACAGCTTCGTCGGGGTGCACCCCGGCCACCTGCTCCTCCCGCGAGACCGCCCGTCCCCCTGGGGGTCTGTTCTCCCTGTCGGTGCGCCGACGCTGTCGGGCCCCGTCGGGTTGCGGGTGAGTGAATGCCAATTTACCGCCGCGCGGTCTACCGGACGGCGCCGGCAGCGGTTCCCGGACGTTCCCGGACGGTCCCGGAGCCACGATCTCCGCAGCCGAGCGTCCCGCGTCCACGCGCTATGCTCCTCAGCAGCCGGCCGTCGCCCGCGAGCTCTGGGGAGGGGCGAGTGCACACGAACGACCAGCTCCCATCGGGGAGTCTCATGGACCGCTTCGTCGCGGACTTCCAGCTGCTCAGGCTCACGGCCGGCGACATCAGCTACGCGCAGATCGCGGAGCGGGTGCGCCGACTGCGGGAGGCCCGCGGAATGAGCGAGGCCGCCGCCTACGTCGGACGCTCCACCGTCTACGACGCCTTCCGTGCCGGCCGGCGCCGCATCAACGCGCGGCTGGTGGCGGACATCGCGACCGTTCTGGGCGAGGATGCCGAGCGGGCGGCGTACTGGCGGGATTACTGCGTGCGTGCCCGTGCCGAAGAGGTCGGCCAAGCCACCCCAGCCACCCCAGCCGTCCCCGCCAGTCCTCCCGAACCCGCCCCCGCCCCTGCGCAACCCGTCCCGGGCCCGAGAGGCGAAGCCGCGATCCCGCCCGTCGCGTCGCGTCCCGTCGTCCGTTCGTTCCTGCTGGCCAGCACGCTCATCGTCGCGCTGGGGGTCGCCGCCAACATGGCGGGATCGATCTTCGTCCGCGCACTCGGGCTGCCGCTGTATCTCGACATGGTGGGCACCGCGATCGCCTCGGTCACGCTGGGTCCCTGGTACGGCGTCGCCGTCGCGATTCTCACGCACGGGCTGTTCGCGCTCTTCGAATGGACCCTCGTCGGAATCCCGTTCACCGTCGTCAACATCGCCGGTGCCCTGGTCTGGGGATACGGCGTGCGGCAGTGGCGAATGGGGCGCTCCCCCTCGCGCGTCCTCGTGCTCAGCCTGCTCGTCGGGGTGTGCTGCACGCTCGTGGCGACGCTGCTGATCATGTTCGTTTACGGCGGGTTCTCGATCAACGCGGGCGCCCATACGCTGTCGGGCAACCTCGTGGCCATCGGGCACCAGATCTGGTCTGCGGTGTTCTCGTCGAACATCATCACGTCGCTGATGGACAAGCTGATCTCGGGGTTCATCGCGCTCGCCCTTCTGCCGCTTCTCGTGCGGCATCTGGCCGGGCGACCCGATCACGCGATCCAAGGCCTCGGACGCCTCTTCTCGGGGCGCCCCCACACCTCCGGCGCGAGCTGAGGTCCGCCTTACGCTCGACCCTTGACGATGAGGTTCCAGTAGACCCAGGGCAGCACGTAGCGGTCGAGGATCCACGTCAGGCGGCTTTCCCGCATCGACCCCTTCCACCAGGGCAGGCTCGGCTCCGGGTCACCGTCGCGGTCGAACTCCGCGAACACCACGGTGTCGCGCGAGACGGTGAAGGGGCACACCGAGTAGCCGTCGTACCGGGCCGGCAACGGCCGTCCCTCGAGCGCGGCGATCAGGTTGTCGACCAGCACTGTGCTCTGGGTGCGGATCGCTCCGCCCGAACGGGGCGTCTGCGTCTCGGCGGCATCGCCCAGTGACCACACGGTCGGCACTCGGCGCGAGCGCAGCGTCTCGGGATCGATGTCCACGTATCCGCGGGCGTCGGTGAGTCCCGAGGCCGCCAGCCAGGCCGGCGGCCCCTGCGGCGGCTCCGCGTGCAGCAGGCCGTAGCCCAGCACCTCTTCCCGGCCGCCGTGCACGAGGGTCACGGTGCGGGAGGTGGCATCCACGCTCGCGAGATCGGTTGCCCGCCGCACCTCGATGCCGTACTCGGCGACCTTCCGCCGCAGCTCGGCGTCGACCTCGGCGACGTGGAAGAGCTCGGGCTCGGGGGTGACGAAGACCACGCGGACATCGTCGAGCACTCCGCGAGCACGCCACCAGTCGCAGGCGAGGTACATGGGCTTCTGCGCCGCGGCGGCGCAGGATGCCGGGCTCGGGGACTGCACGAAGACCACCGTGCCGCCGGTCAGGTCCCGCAGCGCCGGCGACGCCTTGCGCGCGAGCTCCAGATCGTAGTTCGAGACCCCGGCGTCGGTGCGCATGGCTTCGGCGAGCCCGGGGACGGCGTCCCAGAGCATGCGGATGCCGGGGCAGATCACGAGATCGTCATAGGGCAGCTCCACGCCGCCGGCGACCTGCACCGTCTGCCGCGCGGAGTCGATGGCGGTGGCGGCATCCTGCACCCACCGCACCCCCCGGGGCGTCACCTTCGCCTGCGGCCGCACCGCATCGGCCACCCGCGCCCGACCACCGGCGATGTGCGATTGCAGCGGCGCGAAGATGTGCGTCTCCCGTGGCTCGATGACGGTGACGTCGTGCACGCCGGCTCGGCGCAGCCGCCCCGCGACGCTGAGGCCGGCATTGCCTCCGCCGATGACGACGACCCGATGACCTGCGCGTGCTGTGCGTGATGCTGAGGTCATGGCCCCCAGTAACCCCCGGCGGCTCCGGCTGGACAACGGGCTTGCCCGGCGCGTCCCGATCGCCTAGGCGCGGGCAAGCACACGCCTCCGGGCTTGGCAACCACCTGCCGGGCGGGGCCGCTCGTGCCGATACTTGCTGGTCGGGCCTCGCCCCCGGGCGCCCTGCACCATGGAAGGACGGCAACAGTGAGCCAGAACCAGAACACCCGCACCGACGCGCCACACCCCGATCAGGCGGACAAGCCCGACAAGCCGACCGATATGAGCAAGCGGTCGTGGAAGTACGTCCTCGGCAAGACCATCCGCGAGTTCACCGCCGACGGCTGCGTGGATGCCGCGGCGGGACTGACCTACTATGCGGTGCTCGCGATCTTCCCGGCGCTCATCGCCATCTTCTCGCTGCTCGGCGTCGTGGGGCAGAGCGGTGCCGCAGCCGATGCGGTGCTCGGCATCGTCGAAGACGTTGCTCCCGGTGACACCGCCGACGCCTTGCGCGGCCCCGTCGAGCAGCTGTCCGAGGCCCCGGGCGCCGGCCTGGCGCTGATCATCGGCATCCTGGTGGCACTGTGGTCGGCGTCGGGGTACGTGGGAGCGTTCAGCCGGGCCATGAACCGCATCTACGAGATCGAAGAGGGGCGGCCTTTCTGGAAGCTGCGCCCCATGCAGCTCGTGGTGACCATCATCGCCGTCGTCTCATTGGCGCTGGTCGCGATCGGGCTGGTGCTCTCCGGCGGCGTCGCCGACGCGGTGGGCAGTGCGCTCGGGCTCGGTGAGGGCGTGCGCCTGGCATGGGACATCGCCAAGTGGCCGGTGCTGCTGCTGATCGTGGTCTTCCTCGTCGCGGTGCTGTACTACGCCACCCCGAACGCCAAGCAGCCCAAGTTCCGGTGGGTCAGCATGGGCGCGCTCCTGGCCATCGTCGTGCTGGCGCTGGGGACGCTCGGGTTCGGCCTCTACGTCTCGAACTTCTCCAACTACGACCGCACCTACGGGTCGCTGGCCGGAGTCATCGTCTTCCTGCTGTGGCTGTGGATCGCCAACCTCGCCCTTCTCTTCGGAGCGGAGTTCGACGCCGAGCTCGAACGCGGCCGACAGCTTCAGGGTGGCATCGCGGCGGAGGAGAACATCCAGCTACCCGCACGTGACACCCGTAAGAGCGACAAGCGTGCCGAGAAGGAGCGAGAAGACATCATCGAGGGGCGTCGCATCCGCCTCGAGCACGAGGGGGACGGGCGGGACTGACTGCCCGCCGATTCGTCCGGGGTTTCCCGAAGCGTGCCGGTGCCGGAGCTGCGATGGCAACTCCGGCACCGGCGTCCGGATGAGAGAGTCCTCACGTGGATCCGGCGCGTGTCCGCCCCGCCTGTTCCACAGGCCCTTAGTGTGAGGACAACAGGTCCCGCAGACGCCGCTCAGTCGCCGTCACACCAGCACCCCGAATCGCTCGTCGAATCGCCTTCTCGAACACTCTCCGCGACCTGATCCGCGATGCTTTGGAGAGCGCCATGGGCAAGCTGTATTACGGGACCGCCGATTCCCCGGTCCACATCGACGACGTGCTGCTCGCGCACCTCAAGGTCGTCATGACGACCAAGCTCCGGCGGGGCGAGAGCTTCACCGTCGCCTGGCAGCACGATGCGTGCAGTCCCCCCGGGCGCACGACCCTGTGGATCGCGCCGGGCATCGCCCTGCGGTTCCTGTTCGACTCCTCGGAGCCCATCGCGCCCGACCAGCGGCGGATCCGGGACCTCGCCGATGAAGTCGCTCGCACGGGATCCCTGCGTCTGCCGGCGCTGTTCACGCCCGCGGTCGGAGCCGGCATTGCGCAGCACGGCGTCGCCCCCCGCCGCTCGCGCCAGACGCGGCGTTCCGGCAGCGACCTGGTGTCGGACGGCGCGAGCCGCTAGGCGGGTTCGCCGGAAGGCCAGGGCACCTCGCTCAGCCGCGCATAGCGGATGCCGGCGGCATCCCACATCGGTCCGAGCGTTGCGACGCGGCCGGCGAACTCCGCCGGGTCGCGTTCCCCGGCGACCGACCAGCCGATCTCGGCGAGCGCCGCCGCACGCGGGAACGCGAGGTGCTCGACGTCGGCGATGGTGAGCGCCGTCTCGGTCCACAGGGGCGACTCGACGCCGAGGATGTCGGATTCCGCGATGCCGTCCACGATGGCCGTGGGCTCCCACGTGTACGCGGCCTCGAACGACGTCGGCCCGTCGGCCCAGTCCAGGCCGAGCGCGTAGCCGCCGGGAGTGGGGATGTCCTCGGGGTAGCGGATGTCGAGATACGCGACGTCGGCCGGCGACATGATCACCTGCCCGCCGCGGGCGACCACGGAACGCA
>NZ_JANJFJ010000362.1:0-4422 GCF_024626565.1 Microbacterium sp. zg.Y909 | reverse complement strand
GACGGCGATCGCATCATCGGCGCGTCGGTGGCGTTCTTCGCCGCCCCCGCCGAGCGCTCGATGCACTCGCACGTCACCGGGGTGCTCCCCGAGTACCAGGGCCGGGGGTTCGGGCGGCTTCTCAAGGCGCACCAGCGCACGTGGGCCTTCGCGCACGACGTCGGCCACATCACCTGGACCTTCGACCCGCTGGTGGCCCGCAACGCCTACTTCAACCTCGTCGTGCTCGGCGCGCGGGTCACGGAGTACCTCATCGACCAGTACGGCCCCATGGACGACGGCCTGAACCGGGGCGACGAGACCGACCGGCTGATGGCGTCGTGGGCGCTCGCCGCTCCCGCCGCCGCACCCGACCCGGGCGACGTGGTGGCGACCGTCGCGGTGCCCCGCGACGTCGAGGGCCTGCGCCGGGAAGCCCCCGCGGAGGCGACGGTCTGGCGGCGCCGCGTGCGCGAGCAGTTCGCCGAGCAGGCGGCATCCGGGCTCGTCGTCGGCGGGTTCGACCCCGACCGCGGGTACCTGTTCGTGCGGGCCTGACGACGCGGCTCGGCCGGACGGGTGCGCGGCTTCACCGGCTGAGCCGACGCGGCTAGCCTGTGCGCATGCCCATCGCCACGCCCGCGGCATCCGTCGCCCTCGAAGGCATCGAGCTGCGCGTGCTGCGCATGCCGCTCGTCTCGCCGTTCACCACCTCGTTCGGCACCGAGTCCGAGCGGGAGGTGATCGTCGTGCGGGCGCTGACGGCCGACGGCGACGGCTGGGGCGAGATCGTCACGCAGGCGGCTCCGCTGTACTCGAGCGAGTACACGCAGGGGGCGTGGGACGTGACGCTGCGGTGGCTCGCGCCGGCGCTGCTGGACAGCCACGTCATCGCGCCGGAGCAGATCGCCGGCATCCTCGAGCCCTTCAGGGGGCACCGCATGGCGAAGGCAGGGCTGGAGCTGGCGGTGCTCGACGCGAGTCTGCGCGCACAGGGCCGGGCGCTGGCCGAGTACCTCGGCGCGGTGCGCGACCGGGTGCCCAGCGGGGTGTCGGTGGGGATCCAGCACGACCCAGCTGCCCTCGTCGACGCCGTCGCGGAGTACCTCGACGCCGGCTACCTGCGCATCAAGATCAAGATCAAGCCCGGTCGCGACATCGCCGACACGGCGGCGGTGCGTGACGCCTTCGGCACGATCCCGCTGCAGGTCGACGCCAACTCGGCGTACACGCTGGCCGACGTCGACACGCTCGTCGAGCTCGACCGCTTCGACCTGCTGCTGATCGAGCAGCCCCTGCAGGAAGACGACCTCGTCGACCACGCCGTGCTCGCCGAGCGACTGCGCACGCCCCTGTGTCTGGACGAGTCGATCGTCTCGCTCAAGGCCGCGCAGGACGCGCGGGGGCTTGGCGCGGCCTCCGTCATCAACATCAAGGCCGGCCGGGTCGGCGGTTACCTCGAGGCCGTCGCCATCCACGACCTCTGCCGGGGCGCCGACATCCCGGTGTGGTGCGGCGGCATGCTCGAAACCGGCATCGGCCGGGCCGCGAACGCGGCGCTCGCCGCCCTGCCGGGCTTCACGCTGCCCGGCGATGTCTCGGCGTCGGACCGGTTCTACCCGCGCGACATCGTGACCGACCCCATCGTGCTCGAGGACGGCCACGTGCGGGTGCCGATGGGCCCGGGCATCGGGATCGAGATCGATCCGCTGGCGCTGGAGGACTTCACCGTCGCCCGGGAGACCCTGCGGCGGTAGGCGGCGCGGGCGCGGGCGCCGCCGGGCGAGCGGCGACCGCCCCATAGGGTGTGGGGATGAGCACCGTCGCTCCCGAAGACCCCGCCGCGGCCGCCCGCGGCATCTCCCGCCGCACCCAGTCGCACATCTACCGTGCCGGCATCAGCGGCCAGACGCCGCGCGTGCCGGTGGACCCGCTGCAGCTCGAGGCCGCCGCACGTCGTGCTTTGAGCGCCGAGGCCTTCGCCTACCTCGCCGGCGGTGCGGGCGCCGAGCGGACTGTGGCCGCCAACCGTGCCGCCTTCGACGCGTGGGAGGTGTGGCCGCGGCCGCTGCGTGACGTGTCGAGCCGCGATCTGTCGATCGACTTCCTCGGACGTCGCCGCGAGACGCCGCTGCTGCTGGCGCCGCTCGGGGTGATGGAGCTCGCCCACCCCGACGCCGACCTCGCCGTCGCGCGCGCCGCGGCATCCGCAGGTGTCCCCTACACGCTGAGCAATCAGGCCTCGTATGCGATGGAGCGGGTGTGGGATGCCGCGCCCAACGGCGACCGGCTGTTCCAGCTGTACTGGTCGGCCTCGGAGGAGCTCAACCGGTCGCTGATCGGCCGGGCCGAGGCCTCGGGGTGCGAGGCGATCGTGATCACCCTCGACACGCACCTGCTGGGCTGGCGCACCCGCGACCTCGACCTCGCGTACCTGCCGTTCACGCGCGGGCTCGGCATCGCGCAGTACACGGCCGATCCCGTCTTCCGCGGGCTCGTGCGGGATCGGGTGCGCAGCGCCGCCATGGCGGGCGCCGACGCCGCCGAGCCCGGTGACAAGCTGCGGATGACGCCGCGCACGGTCGCCGCCGGGGTCGGCATCGCGCGGCGGGGAGCCGCGCTCACCGGGTCCACGCGCCTGCGTGAGAATCTGCGCTCGCCGCTGCCCCGTGCGGCGATCGAGACGTTCCTCGACGTGTTCTCGACCCCGGCGCTCACGTGGGACGCGCTCGATCGCGCGCGTGAGTGGACGTCGCTGCCCATCGTCCTCAAGGGCATCGTGCACCCCGACGACGCCGCCCGTGCGGTGGACGCGGGGATGGACGGAGTCTGGATCTCCAACCACGGCGGCCGGCAGATCGACCGGTCGGTGCCGACGCTCGCGGTGCTGCCGGCGATCGCAGAGCGCGTGGCCGGACGGGTCCCGGTCGTCTTCGACTCCGGAGTCCGCAGCGGCGCCGACGTGTTCATCGCCCTCGCCCTCGGGGCCACCGCGGTCGGTCTCGGCCGCCCGTATGCGTACGGACTCGGCGTCGCGGGCGAGGCCGGGGTCGGCGAGGTGGTGCGCAACGTGCTCGCCGAGCTCGACATCACCCTCGGGCTCTCCGGGCACACCTCCGTCGGCGAGCTCACTCCGGCCGCCCTCCGCCGCGCGGACTGACCCGGTCGCCCCCATAGGCTGAGACCGTGACCATGCCGCCTCCGCCCCCGCAGCCGCCGTATGGCGCTCCGTACGGGCCCGCTCCGCTCAGCCCTGCCGACGAGAAGATGTGGGCCACCCTCATCCACGTCGGCGGCATCTTCTTCGGTTTCGTCCCCGCGCTGGTCGGATACCTGGCGCTGCGCGACCGCGGCCCGTTCGTGCGCGCCCATGCCGCGACGGCTCTGAACTTCCAGCTGACGGTGATGATCGCCGCCTTCGCGGGAATGGTGCTGCTGTTCCTGCTGGTCGGCGCCTTCGTCCTGATCGCCGTGGTCATCGTCGACCTGATCTTCTCGATCATCGCCGCCGTCAAGGCCAGCCAAGGGCAGTGGTACCGCTACCCGCTGACGATCACGTTCGTGCGCTGAGGCCCGGCGGCTAGAATCGACGGATGCCGCGGCCTCGCGGCATCCGCGATTTTCGCGCCCGCACCACGACCATTTGGAGCCACCTGTGGCCGAGCAGTCCCGCCTCGACAAAGTCATCGCCCTCGCCCGTCACCGCGGGTTCGTGTTCCAGGCCGGTGAGATCTACGGCGGATCCCGCTCGGCATGGGATTACGGCCCCCTCGGCACGGAGCTGAAGGAGAACATCCGTCGCCAGTGGTGGCAGACGTTCGTCCGCGGCCGTGGCGACATGGTGGGTCTGGACTCCTCGATCATCCTTCCCAAGCGGGTCTGGGAGGCGTCGGGCCACGTCGCGACGTTCACCGACCCCCTCGTGGAATGCCTGCAGTGCCACAAGCGCTTCCGCGCCGACAACCTCATCGAGGACTTCGAGGCGCGCAAGGGCCGCCCCGCCGCCAACGGTCTGGCCGACATCCCGTGCCCGAACTGCGGCACGAAGGGCAAGTACACCGAGCCCAAGGCGTTCTCCGGCCTGGTGAAGACCTACCTCGGCGTCGTCGACGACGAGTCGGGTCTGCATTTCCTGCGCCCCGAGACCGCGCAGGGCATCTTCGTCAACTTCACCAACGTGCTCACGGCGTCGCGCAAGAAGCCGCCGTTCGGCATCGGCCAGGTGGGCAAGGCCTTCCGCAACGAGATCACCCCCGGCAACTTCATCTTCCGCACCCGCGAGTTCGAGCAGATGGAGATCGAGTTCTTCACCCCGCCCGCAGAGGCGCCCGAGTGGTTCGACCACTGGGTCGAGGCGTGCTGGAACTGGTTCATCGACCTGGGCATCAACGCCGACAACATGCGCCGCTTCGACGTTCCCGAGGAGGACCGCGCGCACTACTC
>NZ_JANJFJ010000361.1:0-4468 GCF_024626565.1 Microbacterium sp. zg.Y909 | reverse complement strand
CTCGTCAAGAATCCGGCTGGACATGGCGCGTCGTGCGGCATATAGTTGTTCTTTGCGCTCCCTTCCCCTTGCCCTCATATGGTGGTCGGCTGTGCCTGCGTTCCCCCGCTTCACCGCGGCGTGCGGTCGTTAGGCTTCGGGATTCGAGGGGAGCACTCCACCTGACGACAAGGAAAACGAGCCCTTCCCGGGCCCACGGAGGTAATCCCCTTGGCTGCTGCGCGCAACGCATCCAACCCCACCACCAACCTCAAGAACGGACGCGGCGCATCCCGCCTGTCGTTCGCGAAGATCTCCGACACGCTGGAGGTCCCCGACCTCCTGGCGCTTCAGACGGAGTCCTTCGACTGGCTCGTCGGCAACGACGCCTGGAAGGCCCGCGTCGCCGACGCGCAGGCCCAGGGCCGCACCGATGTCCCCGAGATCAGCGGTCTGGAGGAGATCTTCGAGGAGATCTCGCCGATCGAGGACCTCGGCGAGACGATGCAGCTGTCGTTCACGAACCCGTATCTCGAGCCCGAGAAGTACTCGATCGAGGAGTGCAAGGAGCGCGGGAAGACGTACGCCGCCCCGCTGTACGTCGAGGCCGAGTTCATGAACCACCTCACCGGTGAGATCAAGACCCAGACGGTCTTCATGGGCGACTTCCCCCTGCAGACCGGCAAGGGCACGTTCATCATCAACGGCACCGAGCGCGTCGTCGTCTCGCAGCTCGTGCGTTCGCCGGGTGTCTACTTCGACAAGACGCCCGACAAGACGTCCGACAAGGACATCGTCTCCGCTCGTGTCATCCCCAGCCGCGGTGCCTGGCTCGAGTTCGAGATCGACAAGCGCGACCAGGTCGGCGTGCGCATCGACCGCAAGCGCAAGCAGTCCGTCACGGTGTTCCTGAAGGCCCTCGGCCTTTCCAGCGAGGACATCATGGCGGAGTTCGCCGGGTTCGACTCCATCGAGGAGACGCTGTCCAAGGACACGATCCTCACGAAGGAAGACGCCCTCCGCGACATCTACCGCAAGCTCCGTCCGGGCGAGCAGGTCGCCGCCGAAGCCGCCCGCGCGCTGCTGGACAACTTCTACTTCAACTCCAAGCGCTACGACCTGGCGAAGGTCGGTCGCTACAAGATCAACCAGAAGCTGGGCCTGGACAAGCCGCTGAGCGACTCGGTGCTGACCGTCGACGACATCGTCGCGACGATCAAGTACCTCGTGCGCCTGCACCGCGGTGACGCCACGTTCGACGGCATCCGCAATGGCCAGCCCGCCGAGATCCGTCTCGACGTCGACGACATCGACAACTTCGGCAACCGTCGCATCCGCGCGGTCGGCGAGCTCATCCAGAACCAGGTCCGCACCGGTCTGTCGCGCATGGAGCGCGTCGTCCGCGAGCGCATGACCACGCAGGACATCGAGGCGATCACGCCGCAGACCCTGATCAACGTGCGCCCCGTCGTCGCCGCGATCAAGGAGTTCTTCGGCACGTCGCAGCTGTCGCAGTTCATGGACCAGAACAACCCGCTCGCAGGGCTCACCCACAAGCGCCGCCTGTCGGCGCTGGGCCCCGGCGGTCTGTCCCGTGAGCGTGCCGGCGTCGAGGTCCGTGACGTCCACCCCTCGCACTACGGCCGCATGTGCCCGATCGAGACCCCGGAAGGCCCGAACATCGGCCTGATCGGCTCGCTCGCGTCGTTCGCCCGCATCAACGCGTTCGGCTTCATCGAGACGCCGTACCGCAAGGTCGTCGATGGCCGGGTCACCGACCAGATCGACTACCTCACCGCCAGCGAGGAGAGCGACTACATCGTCGCTCAGGCCGGTGTGGAGCTCGAGGAAGACGGCGCCTTCGCCGACGAGCGCGTGCTCGCCCGTCGCGGTCAGGGTGGCGAGGTCGACCTGTTCCCCGCCGACGAGATCGGCTACATGGACGTCTCGCCGCGCCAGATGGTGTCGGTCGCGACGTCGCTCATCCCCTTCCTCGAGCACGACGACGCGAACCGCGCCCTCATGGGTGCGAACATGCAGCGTCAGGCCGTCCCGCTGCTGCGCAGCGAGTCGCCCGTCGTCGGAACCGGTATGGAGGGCTACGCGGCCATCGACGCCGGTGACGTCGTCACCGCCGAGAAGTCCGGCGTGGTCATGGAGGTCTCGGCCGACGTCGTGACCGTGCAGCTGGACGAGGGCGGCACGCAGGACTACTTCCTGCGCAAGTTCGACCGCTCCAACCAGGGCACCAGCTACAACCAGCGCGTCATCGTCTCGGCGGGCGACCGCATCGAGGCCGGCGAGGTCATCGCCGACGGCCCGGCGACGGAGAACGGCGAGCTCGCGCTCGGCAAGAACCTCCTCGTCGCGTTCATGACGTGGGAGGGTCACAACTTCGAGGACGCGATCATCCTCAGCCAGGACCTGGTGAAGGACGACACCCTCTCCTCGATCCACATCGAGGAGTACGAGGTCGACGCCCGCGACACGAAGCTGGGCAAGGAGGAGATCACCCGTGACCTCCCCAACGTCAGCCCCGAGCTGCTGAAGGACCTCGACGAGCGCGGCATCGTCCGCATCGGCGCCGAGGTCCGCCCCGGCGACATCCTCGTCGGCAAGGTCACGCCCAAGGGCGAGACCGAGCTGAGCGCCGAGGAGCGTCTGCTGCGCGCGATCTTCAACGAGAAGAGCCGCGAGGTGCGCGACACGTCGCTGAAGGTTCCCCACGGCGAGCAGGGCACGATCATCGCCGTCAAGGAGTTCAACGCCGAGGACGGCGACGACGAGCTCGGCTCGGGCGTCAACCGCCGGGTCGTGGTCTACATCGCCCAGAAGCGCAAGATCACCGAGGGCGACAAGCTCGCCGGCCGTCACGGCAACAAGGGCGTCATCGCGAAGATCCTCCCCGTCGAGGACATGCCGTTCCTGGCGGACGGCACGCCCGTGCAGGTCGTGCTGAACCCGCTCGGCATCCCCGGTCGAATGAACTTCGGCCAGGTGCTCGAGCTTCACCTCGGCTGGATCGCCCAGCAGGGCTGGAAGGTCGAGGGCACCCCGGAGTGGGCAGCCAACCTGCCGCAGGAGGCCTTCGAGGCAGCCCCCGGCACGAAGGTCGCCACCCCGGTGTTCGACGGTGCGTTCGAGCAGGAGATCGCGGGTCTGCTGGATTCGACCCTGGTCAACCGCGACGGCGAGCGTCTGATCGACTCCACCGGAAAGACGCTGCTGTTCGACGGCCGCTCCGGCGAGCCGTTCCCGGCCCCGATCTCGGTCGGGTACATGTACATCCTGAAGCTGCACCACCTCGTGGACGACAAGATCCACGCGCGCTCCACCGGCCCGTACTCGATGATCACGCAGCAGCCGCTGGGTGGTAAGGCACAGTTCGGTGGCCAGCGCTTCGGTGAGATGGAGGTGTGGGCCCTCGAGGCCTACGGCGCCGCATACGCGCTCCAGGAGCTCCTCACGATCAAGTCCGACGACATCGTGGGCCGCGTCAAGGTCTACGAGGCGATCGTCAAGGGCGAGAACATCCAGGAGCCCGGCATCCCCGAGTCCTTCAAGGTTCTGATGAAGGAGATGCAGTCGCTCTGCCTGAACGTCGAGGTCCTCTCGGCAGACGGCACGGCGGTCAATCTCCGCGACGGCGACGACGAGGCGTTCCGCGCCGCGGAGGAGCTCGGAATCAACATCTCCACCCGGTTCGAGTCGACGTCGATCGACGAGATCTGACCCGGACGATCACGAGGGGCCGCCCTGCGGCCCCTCGATCACCGAAAACTTTCTGAGACACAGGAGAACTAGTGCTCGACGCAACATCTTTCGATGAGCTTCGCATCGGTCTTGCCACCGCCGACGACATCCGCCGTTGGTCCTTTGGCGAGGTCAAGAAGCCCGAAACCATCAACTACCGCACGCTCAAGCCCGAGAAGGACGGCCTCTTCGGCGAGCAGATCTTCGGTCCCTCCCGCGACTGGGAGTGCGCCTGCGGCAAGTACAAGCGGGTCCGCTTCAAGGGCATCGTCTGCGAGCGCTGCGGTGTGGAGGTCACCAAGAGCTCCGTCCGTCGCGAGCGCATGGGCCACATCGAGCTCGCCGCTCCCGTGACCCACATCTGGTACTTCAAGGGCGTTCCCTCGCGCCTCGGGTACCTGCTGGACATGGCGCCGAAGGACCTCGAGAAGGTCATCTACTTCGCCGCCTACATGGTCATCTCGGTCGACGAGGACGCGCGTCACCGCGACCTGCCGACGCACGAGTCGAACCTGCGCCTGGAGATGAAGAACCTCGGCGACCGCCGCGATTCCCGCGTCGCCACCCGGCTGGCGAAGCTGGAAGAGGAGCTCGCCGCGCTGGAAGCGGAGGGCGCCAAGGCCGACCAGAAGAAGAAGGTCAAGGATGCCGCCGAGAAGGAGATGGCATCCATCCGCAAGAACTTCGACGAGCAGATCTCGAAGCTCGAGCGGGTCTGGGAGGAGTTCCGCACCCT
>NZ_JANJFJ010000360.1:0-4489 GCF_024626565.1 Microbacterium sp. zg.Y909 | reverse complement strand
GTCGCGCCGGTGATCTGCGTCGAGTAGACGGGGACGTCGTCCTCATCGCTCGAGGAGATGACGATCGCGCCCGTCGGAAGCGGCTCACTGAAGGCCGGCTTCTTCTTGTCGTCGTCATCGTCGTCATCGTCGTCGGATGCCGCCTCGTCGCCCGGCTTGGCCTTGGTGCGAGCCGGGGTGGCAGGCGCGTCGTCGTCGGCATCCGATGCGTCGACGTCGACGTCGAGGTCGACGTCGACGATCTCCTCTTCGTCGATGTCCTCCTCGTCGGACTTGGCCTTCGAGGTGGCCGCCTTCTTCGCGGGTGCCTTCTTCGCGGGCGCCTTCTTCGCGGGCGCCTTCTTGGCCGCCGGCTTCTTGACTGCGGCGGTCTTCTTGGCGGGTGCCTTCGTGGCCGGGGACGTCGTCGTCTCGTCGGTCTCGGGCTCAGCGGCCGCGGTCTCCGCGGTGGCGCGGGAGCGCGTGGTTGTCTTCGTGCCTGACGTCACGGTTCGCCTTTCACCGACGAACATTCGCCGGTTGGTTCTCGGACACTATTAAGACCCTTGTCAAGTCCGTCGAGCCTCCGCGGGCGGAGCCACGACCAGTCGACAACGGGTCAGATTGCCCATTCTCTCATACGTTGTGCGCGCGTCCTGACGACGCGCACCTGAGATAACGCTGAGTGTCCGTCCGGCATTCCCAGGCTTGTCAGCCCAGTCCCCCGCCGCCCCGCTTGTCGTCGTCGCCCCGGGGCCGGCTCGCCAGAAAGCGCTCCAGCTCTGCGGCGAGCTCATCGGCGCTGGGGAGGTCGCCGGTGTGGATGATGGGCTGGCCGAGGTTGGATCCTGCCATATAAGAGTCGTAGCGCTCTTCCAGTCCCTGCAGCATGCGGCTCAGTTCGTCGCTGCCCGACACCTGCTCGGTGACCTTCTCGACGAACTCGCGGTTGTCCTCGCGCAGCTCGTCGCCGTCGAAGACGAGGCCGGTCGCCACGGTCAGGCTGTCGAGGGCCGCCAGCGCCGCGGCCGGGTACTCGGTGTCGGCGAGGTAATGCGGCACAAGGAGCACGAAGCCCGCGACCCGTGTGCCCGACTGCGCGAACCGGTACTCCAGCAGGTGGCCGATAGTGGCGGGAACCTGCGTGTGGGGCTGCCACACCGAATGGGCCTCGGTCAGGTCGGAGCGGGTGCCGCTGACGGTCGTGCCGATCGGGCGGGTGTGCGGCACAGGCATGGGAATGGCGTGCACCCAGGTGACGGTCGAGACCTCGAGGCCCTCGGCCAGGCCGAGCACGGTCTCGGAGAATGCTTCCCACCCGAAGTCCGGCTCGTAGCCGGAGAGCAGCACGAAGGGCTGACCGACTGCGTCATGCGCAAGCGAGAGCTCGAGCCGCTGCGGCCGGTAGTCGGTGAGGTGGTCGGCCTGGAACGACACGATCGGGCGCCGCGCCCGGTAGTCCAGCAGGGCGTCGTTGGAGAAGGTGATGACCGGCGACGGCTCGAGGTCGTCGCGGAAATGCTGGAGGACTTGTGCCACGGCGCCCCCGGCGTCGGTGAAGCCGGTCATCGCGATGATCATGGGGAGCCCGGCGGGGACCGGCGGCGCGGAAGCGACACGCTCATAGAGGGGTCCGGGATAAGGCATGCCCCAACTTTACGATCCGCGCGTGGCCCCATGGCTGTCGTGACGCCCGCTGACAGCGAACACGGCCGACCTAGGATGGTGAAATGCCTTTCCCTGAGCTCGCACACAGCACCCTTCCGCTGACCGAGGCGCAGGCAGATGCCCTCGTCCTCGCGCTTCCTCCGCTGGATGCCGCCGGCGATGCGCTTGACGCATGGCCCGGCCTGGCATCCGCCCTCGCCGCCTTCGCCTTCACCGGCGCCGCGGGCGCTCAGCAGCGCGTGTTCCTCCCCGAGGTCTCGGCCCTTCCGCTGATCGTTGTCGGCACGGGCGACGCCCCGGATGCCGCTGCCGTGCGCGACGCGGTCGGCGCGGTGCTGCGCACCACCACCGGATACGAGACGCTGGCTGTCGCCGCGCCGCTCGCGGCGGCGGAGCTGTGGCGCGCCGCGGCCGAAGGCGCGGTGCTGGGCGGTTACCAGTTCGACGGATACAAGAGCGACCCCGGAAAGCGGCGCGCCACCCGCGTGATCGTGCACACCTCGCAGGCGCTGACCGAGGCCGATCTCGCCGAGGTGACCGCCATCGGCGAAGCCGCCGCACTGGTGAAGGACCTCGTGAACACCCCGGCGGAGTGGCAGTCGCCCGCGCAGCTCGCGGACAGCGCCGTCGAATCGGTGGCGGAACTCCCCGTGACCGTCACCGTGCTCGACGAGAAGCAGCTGCAGGAGCAGGGTTTCGGCGGCATCCTCGGTGTCGGCCAGGGTTCCGCGCGGCCCCCGCGTGTCGTGCGTCTGGACTACGCCCCCGAGGGCGCCGATCGTCACGTTGCCCTCGTGGGCAAGGGAATCACCTTCGACAGCGGCGGGCTGTCGCTGAAGCCCGCGGCCAGCATGGTCGGGATGAAGTACGACATGTGCGGTGCGGCCGTCGTGCTGGCCGTCGTCCGCGCCGCGGCCGCGTTGAAGATGCCGGTGCGGGTGTCGGGATGGCTCTGCATCGCCGACAACATGCCCTCGGGTCAGGCGACCCGCCCGGGCGACGTGCTGCGCATGCTCGACGGCACGACGGTCGAGGTGCTCAACACCGACGCCGAAGGCCGACTGGTGATGGCCGACGGCCTGGTGGCCGCCAGCCGCGAGCACCCCGACGTGCTCGTCGACGTGGCCACGCTCACCGGCGCCGTCATGGTCGCGCTCGGGACACGTCACACGGGTGTGATGGGTGAGGATGCCGCGGTGCAGGCGTTCCTCGACGCCGCCGCCCGTGCCGGCGAGGATGCATGGCCCCTGCCGCTCCCCGCACATATGGAAGAGGAGCTCGACTCCCCCATCGCCGACATGCAGAACGCCAAGATCGGCGATTCCGCGGGCGGCACGATGTTCGCCGGGCTGTTCCTGCAGCGGTTCGTCGGCCGCGTCTCCGACGCCCCTGATGCCGAGCGCATCCCCTGGGTGCACCTGGACATCGCCGGCTCCGGATGGAACAAGGGAGCCGGCTTCGGCGCGACCGACAAGGGACCCACCGCTGCCGCGGTGCGCAGCCTCATCGAATTCGTCGCCGCGGGAGGACGCTGATGGCCGAGCACACCTCGGATGTCGTGATCCTCGGCGGCGGCAGCGGCGGGTACGCCGCCGCCCTGCGCGCGGCCGAGCTCGGCAAGAGCGTCGTGCTCATCGAGAAGGACAAGCTCGGCGGCACGTGCCTGCACCGGGGGTGCGTTCCCACGAAGGCGCTGCTGCACGCGGGCGAGGTGGCCGACTCGGCCCGTCATGCCGCGGCGGTGGGTGTGCGCGCCTCGCTCGAGGGAGTCGACGTCGCCGGGGTCCGCGCGTACCGGGAAGCCATCGTGGCGAAGAAGTTCGCGGGCCTGCAGGGGCTCGTCGCCGCCCGTGGCATCACGGTCGTCTCCGGCACCGGCCGGCTGACGGCCGACCGTGCCGTGCAGGTGGGTGACGACCTCTACCGCGGCGGCGACATCGTGCTGGCCACAGGCTCGTACAGCCGCACCCTTCCGGGGCTCGAGATCGGCGGCCGGGTCCTCACCAGCGAGCAGGCGCTCGAGCTCGACGAGGTCCCGGCGCACGTGGTGATCCTCGGTGGCGGCGTCATCGGCGTCGAGTTCGCCAGCGTCTGGCGCTCGTTCGGTGCAGAGGTGACGATCGTGGAGGCGCTGGATCACCTCGTGCCCACTGAGGACATCGCGCTGAGCAAGGCGCTCGAGCGGGCGTTCCGCAAGCGCGGCATCGCATCACGCCTGGGCGTGCGTTTCGCCGGCGTGGCGCAGACTCCCGATGGCGTGACGGTTCGGCTCGAGGACGGCAGCGAGCTCGAGGCGGACTACCTGCTGGTGGCCGTGGGCCGCGGCCCGGTCACGGACGGACTGGGGCTCGAGGATGCCGGCGTCGCGCTTGACCGCGGGTTCGTTGTGGTCGACGAGCAGCTGCGCACGGGTGTTCCCGGAATCTGGGCTGTCGGCGACATCGTCGCGGGCCTGCAGCTGGCGCACCGCAGCTTCCAACAGGGCATCGCGGTCGCCGAGCGCATCGCCGGACTCAGCCCCGTGATCGTCCCCGACTCCCAGGTTCCTCGGGTCAGTTACAGCAGCCCCGAGGTGGCATCCGTCGGTCTCAGCGAAGCCGCCGCGCGCGAGGCGCACGGCGACGCGGTGGTGACCTACGAGTACAACCTCGCCGGCAACGCCCGCAGCGAGATCCTCGGGACGGCCGGCATCGTGAAGGTCGTGCGCCTGGCTGACGGACCGGTGATCGGCGTGCACCTGGTCGGCGACCGCGTCGGGGAACTCATCACCGAAGGACAGCTCGCGGTGGGATGGGAAGCCCACCCCGAGGACATCGCGCCGTTCATTCACGCGCATCCCACT
>NZ_JANJFJ010000359.1:0-4512 GCF_024626565.1 Microbacterium sp. zg.Y909 | reverse complement strand
GCCGGGGCCGCACCGGCGGGCGGCGGCGTGGGGTCGGTGTCGTGGCGGGCGATGTACTTCACGCGGATGCCGAGCACCTGCTGGATCACGCCGCGGAGGTCTTCGCTCGGGCCTTGCCCGGCCTGCAGCTTCTTGAACGCGGCGACGTCTGCCTGGCTCTGGAAAACCAGCGTCAGCACGTCGTCGTCGAACGCGGCCACGCGGGCGACGGTCGCGAGGAGCCACGAGGTGCGGCTGACGCCTTCGAGCCGCTTGAGGATCTCAGGCCAGGCGTCGCGCACATGGGCGAAGGTGATGGGGCCGTCCGGCACGATCGGCTCCGCCGCAGGCTCCGGCGCGGCCGGTGCCGAGATGGCAGGAGCGGATGCCGTCGCCCGCTGCCCCGCAGCTGCGGGGGCGTCGCCGGGAGCGGCCGCGCCGGTCGGAGCGCTCGGGCTCGCGTCGGTCGTGGCCGCGGAAGCGGGCGGCGCCGACACGGGGGCGCCCGCGGGCGGCGCGGCCGCAGGCTGCGGCGTGGCGGCAGGCTGCGCGGCTGCAGCCGGTGCGGCGACGGGCGAAACGGGTGAGGTGGGTGCCGGAGCGACATCCCTCGTCGCAGACGGAACGATCGGGGTCGCCGCGGGCGGCATCGCGGCCGGCGCTGCGGGTGCGGCACCGGCCTGCACAGCCGGCTGCGTCGCGGGCGAGGTCTGCGCGAGCACGCGCGCCACCATGAGTTCCAGCTGCAGGCGCGGGGAGGTCGCGCCGGTCATGTCGTCGAGGGCCGTCACGACCAGGTCGGCCGTGCGCGAGAGGCGCTCGGTGCCGAAGACCACCGCTTGGCGGCCCATGCGCTCGAGTTCGTCCTCTGGAACGCCCCGGAGCACCGCCGCGGCACCGTCGCCGGTGGCGGCGACGATGATGAGGTCACGCAGCCGTTCGAGCAGGTCGTCGACGAAGCGGCGCGGGTCCTGACCGGTCTGCACGACCCGGTCGACCGCGGCGAAGGCGCCCGCGGCATCCCCCGAGCCGAACGCCTCGACGACCTCGTCGAGCAGCTCGGCGTGGGTGTAGCCGAGGAGCGAAACCGCGCGCTCGTACTTCACGCGCACCGCGCCACCCTCTGCGACGTCGGAGCCGGCGATGAGCTGGTCGAGCAGCGACAGCGTGTCGCGCGGTGATCCGCCGCCGGCGCGGACCACGAGCGGCAGCACACCGGTCTCGACCTCGACGCCCTCTTGCGTGCACAGCTCCTGCACGTACTCGAGCATGGCCGCCGGCGGCACGAGCCGGAACGGATAGTGGTGCGTGCGCGACCGGATGGTGCCGATGACTTTTTCGGGCTCGGTGGTGGCGAAGATGAACTTGACGTGGTCGGGCGGCTCTTCGACGAGCTTCAGCAGGGCGTTGAAGCCCTGCGAGCTGACCATGTGCGCCTCGTCGAGGATGAAGATCTTGAACCGGTCGCGGGCGGGGGCGAAGATCGCCCGCTCGCGCAGGTCGCGGGCGTCGTCGACGCCGTTGTGGGATGCCGCGTCGATCTCGACCACATCGAGCGATCCGCCGCCGTTGCGCCCCAATTCGACGCAGCTGGGGCAGGTGCCGCAGGGGGTGTCGGTGGGCCCCTGCGCGCAGTTCAGGCAGCGGGCCAGGATGCGCGCGGAGGTCGTCTTACCGCACCCGCGCGGACCGGAGAACAGATAGGCGTGCCCGACCCGGTCACCGCGCAGCGCCGTCATGAGCGGATCGGTGACTTGGGACTGGCCGATCATCTCGCCGAACGCCTCGGGACGGTAGCGGCGGTAGAGAGCGGTGGTCACACCACTAGCCTACGGCGTGCCTGCGACATCCCGTCCGGCGGGTTCGCAGGCGCGGCTCGGCCGGAGATCAGGCCTGTCGCGTGTCGGCGCTGTGCGGGAGACTGCCGGTATGGCCACCAGCCCGGCAGCCGCCACACCGCAGCGCATCGCGACCGCGGTCGTCGCGGCGGCGGTGGCGGCATCCGTGCTCGCCGGATGCGGCCCGCGCATGGGCGATCCCCTCACCCCGTCCCCGTCCCCGCCCCCGTCCCCGTCGTCGACGTCCACACCGGCACCGAGCCCCTCCCCGAGCCCGTCCGGCTCCCCCACGCCCACCGGCCCAGCGCCGGCGCCCGACGCGACCATCCCCGAACGTCCCGAGGACGCCGACGCGACCGAGCGCGGCCCGAACGGCGGACCCGGCGACGGCGACGGCGACGGCGCCCTGAGCGTGCCACCAGCGGGGGCCGCGCCCAGCCAGGCGTGCCCCGATGACCTCACCGCGTGGATCGTCGACGAGTCGACGCTCGTCGCCGATGACCACATCGCCACGCCGGCGCCCAGCGATCCCTCCGTCGACTTCGGCGGGCTCAGCGCACCCGGCTGCGCGTTCGCCGGCACGACCCGCACGTTCACCGACATCCAAGAGGTGCAGGCCACTTCCGACGTACGGGTGTGGGTGTTCACCGATGCCGCGACAGCGGCCGGGCACGCCGACGCTGCCCTCGCCGTTCTGACGGCGGCCGGCTACACCGTCTTGGACCGTCGCGGTGGCAGCGACCCCCTCACGCATCTTCTGCGCGGGATGGGTCCGGCGGTTCTCGATCAGGCGGTCGTGCAGACCTGGGGCGCGGGGCCGACCGTGAACCGGGTCGGTGGCGAGCCCGGGCAGGTGGTCGTCGCGGTCGGCGTCGTCACCTTCGCCGAACTCGACTGACGACCGCGCTCAGCTGTCGACGCCCACCTGTGCATCCTCGCCCTGCAGCAGGTCATCGTCCGAGATGACGGGGATCGAGCTCGTGAGGGTCGGAATCGACGCCGACAGATACGTGCCGTCGTCGCGCCGCGCATCCTCGATCTCGCTGAGCGACGGCCGGCCGGGGCGGCGCGGTCCCTGCCCCTGCAACGGCACGACCAGCGTCTCGTCACCGGCGATGACGTACCCGGTCCCGCGTACCGACAGCACGATGGGACCGCCCGGGCCGGACGTGAACGTGATCGCATCCGCGGTCACCGTGACGTCGAGCCGCGTTCCGTGCCACAGCAGCGAGTACGACAGCGACGGCCAGTCGGCCGGCAGACGCGGGTCGAACGACAGGTCGCCGAAGTGGTCGCGCATTCCACCGAAGCCCGAGACGAGGGCGGTCCACACCCCGCCGGCCGACGCCACGTGCACGCCGTCGGATGCGTTGTGGTGCAGGTCTCCGAGATCGACGTAGATCGATTCGTGGAAGTACTCCAGGGCGAGGTCCTGGTACCCCACCTCCGCTGCGAGGATCGCCTGCACGACCGCCGACAGCGTCGAATCGCCCGTCGTGAGCGGGTCGTAGTAGTTGAAGTCGGCGAGCTTCTAGAGCGCCAGCACCACGTCGGCCTGCTTGAGCACCTGATAGCGGTAGATCACCAGCGGGTGGAAGTGCAGCAGCAGTGGCCGCCGCTCCGGCGGGGTGTTCTCCAGGTCCCACACTTCCTTCTCGAGGAAGACGTGGTCCTGCGGGTGGATGCCGAGGGCCTCGCTGAACGGGATGTGCATGGCATCCGCAGCACGGTCCCACGATTCCGCCTCGCCGGGCTCGATGCCGAGCCGGTCCATCGCGCGGCGGTACTCCTCCGGCGCGTCCTGCTCCATCTCACGCACGGTTCGCGCGGCGAAGCGCAGGTTGAACCGCGCCATCACGTTGGTGAACAGGTTGTCGTTGACGACGGTGGTGTACTCGTCGGGACCGGTGACGCCGTGGATGTGGAACGAGTCGCCGTCTCCGTCATCGTCGTCGTCGTGGATGCCGTCGCTCGTGCGCCAGAACCCGAGCGTCGCCCACAGTCGCGCGGTCTCCACGGCGATGTCGATGCCCTCGGTGTAGAGGAAGTCCACGTCGCCGGTGGCACGCACGTACTTCGCCAGGGCGAAGCAGACGTCGGCGTTGATGTGGTACTGCGCGGTGCCGGCGGCGTAGTAGGCCGAGGCCTCTTCGCCGTTGATCGTGCGCCACGGGTAGAGCGCGCCCGCCTCGTTGAGCTGAGCTGCGCGCTTGCGGGCGGCGGGCAGCATGAGGTACCGCATGCGCAGGGTGTTCCGGGCCCACAGCGGCGTCGTGTACGCCAGGAACGGCAGCACGTAGATCTCGGTGTCCCAGAAATAGTGGCCGCTGTACCCGGAGCCGGTCACGCCCTTGGCGGGAACGCCCCGCCCGTCGGCACGGGCCGCAGCCTGGGCCAGCTGGTACAGGCACCAGCGGGTCGCCTGCTGCAGGTCGTCGTGGCCGCCGATCCGCACGTCGGAGCGATCCCAGAATCCGTCGAGCCAGGCGCGCTGGCGCTCGAACAGCACGTCGACGCCCTCGCTCTGTGCGCGGTCGAGTGTGCGACGGCAGCGGTCGACGAGCTCCCGCGCGGGTACGCCCCGCGACGTGTGGTACGCCACGACCTTGGTGACGGTGATCGGCACGCCGGCCTTGGCCTGCACCCGGTACAGGTTCTTGGCGATGTCGGGCTCGATGAGCCCGCGCATGTCGTA
>NZ_JANJFJ010000358.1:0-4517 GCF_024626565.1 Microbacterium sp. zg.Y909 | reverse complement strand
CGCCGGCGTCGACGAGCGCCCGCACGCGCGCCACGAGCGTGGCGGTCTTGCCTGTGCCGGGCGCACCGACCACCACCGCCGACGTCTCCGGCGCAAGGGCGAGGACCTGCCGCTGAGCGGCGTCGGGGACGAAGGCGGCATCGGAGCCGGGCTCGGGTGCCCTGGGTTCACTCTGTCGCATCGAAGCCACGGTAGCCGCCCCCACCGACGTTCGCCGACAGCGAGCGCGACCCTTCCGGCCGCCGACGGCGCCCGCCCGTGTCGTAGAGTCGGACTGCGCCCGCGGCGATGGCCGGGGCCGGAAAGGCAGTCACCCGTGGAGATCCGCATCGGCATCGTCAACACCGGCCGCGAGCTCGGCTTCGAGACGAACGAGTCCGCCGAGGTCTTCAAGACCTCCGTCGCCCAGGCGCTGGACTCCGGCGCCACCCACCTGTCGTTCGTCGACTCGCGGGGCAGCTCCTACATCGTCCCGACCGCCGCGCTGGCGTACATCGAGGTCGGCACCGAGGAGTCCCGTCGCATCGGCTTCGTCGGCTGACACCGTGCAGATCCTTCTGGCCCTGATCGCCGGGGCCGTCCTGGGACTGGCGGCGCACTTCACCGTCGGCGGCCGTGACACCCGCGGAGCCGTCGTCGGCCCCATGCTGGGCGCCGTCGTCGGCGGACTGGTCTGGATGGTGCTGACGTGGGCGGGAGTCGGCATCGAGAGCCCTTGGATCTGGGTCGCGTCGTTCGCCGCCCCCGTCGTCGTCTTCCCCGCTCTCGCCGTGCTCACCCGCGCGCGGATGCAGCACGACGCCCGCGAGCGCGCGCGCCTCAAGCTGGCCTGACGAGCGCCTCGAGTTCGCCCGAGGCGCTCGGGCCTCAGGCGTCCAGGCCCATCGCGCCCATGCGGCGGGAGTGGGCCGCGAGCAGGTTGCTGAACACCGGCTCGACCTTCTGCTCATCGGCGGCATCCAGTGTCGTCGGTCGCAGCGCGGCGCGGGCGATGAGCAGGGTGTCGCCGACCAGACGCCTGCCCCACATCGCCAGCAGCGCGCGCCACTCCTCGTCGGAGTCGATCGCCGCGACGATCATGTCGACGAGGGCCTGCCGATCGTCGTCGGCGCCGAGGATCGCGGCCGCTTCACGACCCGTCTCGCCGTAGCTGGACGACAGCGCGAGGTAGAAGTCGTCGAGCATGCCCGCGGTGATGTGCACCGACAGCATGGTCTCGAGGGGCCGCGCACCGTGCGTCGCGCGACGGAAGGCGTCCAGCGGCTCGCGGAACGGCAGCATGATCTCCAGCGCATCGTCGCCGCGCCCACGGATGAGCTCGACGAGGCCGCGGTGCTTGAGCAACGCAGCCCCGGCGGCGAGTGACAGCGACTCCTTCTGCGACAGCTCGGGGGTGGGGGCGATGAGTTCGCTCAGAGTCTCGAAGAAGCCCAGCTGGAGGTAGGCGGCCTGGCCCAGGAAGGTGTCGATGTCGGGCGCGAGGGCTTCGAATGCCACCCGCTGGGCATTGCCGACGTCGCCGCGCGAACGGAGCGAGAGCGTACGCGCGGCCGGCCGCGCGCGCTTGAGATTCCACCAGGCCACGAGACACCACGATACGCACCCGACGGGGCGTTCCCGCATCTCCGGTAGGCTGGAGCCGCCCCGGCGACGGATCGGGGCCCCGCGCCTGCGGCTGAGTGAAGGGCGTGGAAACTCTCACCCCGGCGGACTCTCACCGCCAGACAGGCTCAATATCGTGACGACTTTCGCCGAACTCGGCGTCGATCAGGACATCGTCGACACCCTTGCCGCTCGCGGCATCGTGGACGCCTTTCCGATCCAGGAGCAGACGATCCCCCTCGGTCTTCCCGGCCAGGACATCATCGGCCAGGCCAAGACAGGCACCGGCAAGACCTTCGGCTTCGGCATCCCGGTCGTGCAGCGCCTGGGCCTGAACCCCGAGCCCGGCGTGAAGGCCCTCATCGTCGTGCCGACCCGCGAGCTGTGCGTCCAGGTCTACGAGGACATGGACATGCTCACCTCGGGCCGCTCCACGAGCGTCGTGGCCATCTACGGCGGCAAGGCCTACGAGGGGCAGATCGACCAGCTGAAGGCCGGCGCGCAGATCGTCGTGGGCACCCCCGGCCGCCTCATCGACCTGGCGGGCCAGCGTCTGCTCGACCTCTCGCACGCCACCGAGGTGGTGCTGGACGAGGCCGACAAGATGCTCGACCTCGGCTTCCTCCCCGACATCGAGAAGATCTTCTCGAAGGTGCCGCCGGTGCGTCACACGCAGCTGTTCTCGGCCACCATGCCCGGCCCGATCGTCGCGATGGCGCGGCGGTTCATGTCCAACCCCATCCACATCCGCGCCACCGACCCCGACGAGGGTCTGACGCAGGCCAACATCAAGCACCTCGTCTACCGCGCCCACTCGCTGGACAAGGACGAGATCATCGCCCGCATCCTGCAGTCCGAGGGCCGCGGCAAGACCGTCGTCTTCACGCGCACCAAGCGTGCCGCGCAGAAGCTCGCCGACGAGCTCAGCGACCGCGGCTTCAACACCGCCTCGGTGCACGGAGACATGAGCCAGGAGGCGCGCGAGCGCTCGATGGCGGCCTTCAAGGCGGGCAAGAAGGACGTGCTCATCGCCACCGACGTCGCCGCCCGCGGCATCGACGTCGACGACGTCACCCACGTCATCAACCACACGATCCCCGACGACGAGAAGACCTACCTGCACCGTGCCGGCCGCACCGGCCGCGCCGGCAAGACCGGCATCGCGGTGACCTTCGTCGACTGGGACGACCTGCACAAGTGGGCCCTCATCAACCGGGCGCTCGAGTTCGGTCAGCCGGACCCGGTGGAGACGTACTCGTCCAGCCCGCACCTGTTCAGCGACCTGGACATCCCCGCCGGCACCAAGGGACGCATCGTCACCGCGCCCCGCACCCAGACGGTGAAGACGCAGGAGGCCACCGGCGAGGGCGACTCCGAGCGTCGCCGCCGCCGTCGGCGTGACGACAGTGGCGCCCCGCAGGCCTCCGCCGACCGCGAGGCTTCCTCTACCCGCACGACCGAGGGTGCCGGCACGCACGACGGCGGCGGCAAAGAGCACCACGACGGCAAGACGGCTCCGCGTCGGCGCCGGCGTCGTCGCGGTTCGGGCACGGGCGCTCCCGCCGCGAGCTGAGCCGGCCGCCCCTCACCGGGCGGACAGCTCGTGCTGCCACGGCGGGTCGGCTCCCGGGCGCGACACCGTGACGCCGGCGGCATCCGCGCCCCGGCGGAGCACGGCTGCGAGGTCGGCGGCATCCCAGCCGGCGATCCGCGCGCGCACCGCCGCGGCCGTCGGCGCGTGGATCTCGGCGATGAGCGCCGCCATGACGGTGTCGCCGGCACCGACGGTGTCGACCACGTCCACGGGTGCCGCCGGCACCTCTGCGACGCCGGCTGCGTGGACGGCGAACGAGCCCGCCCCACCCTCGGTGACGACCACGACGGACGGGCCACGGCTGAGCCACTCCCCCGCCACGACGCGGTGGTCCCGGCCCGGGTGCAGCCAGTCCAGGTCCTCGCCGCTGACCTTCACCACGTCCGACAGAGCCACCAGCCGCGCCACCCGCGCCCGCACGTCGTCGGGGTCGGTGATGAGGGACGGGCGGATGTTCGGGTCGAAGGTGATCACCGAGCCCTGTCGTGCCGCGCGCAGCGCGCTCTCGACGGTGTCGGCGCCGGGCTGCAGCACCGTCGCGATGGACCCGGTGTGCACGACGGGCGAGGCCACGGGATGCCACGGCGCCGGCGCCCAGGTGATGTCGAAGTCGTACGTGGCCGCGCCGTCGCCGCCGAGACGGGCGACGGCCGTGGAGGTACGGGCGGGCGATCCCGCCACCTGCACGCTCACCCCTGATGCGTCGAGCCACCCTCTCACCACCCGCCCCTGCTCATCGTCGGCGAACTGGGTGATCAGGCGCACGGGAAGGCCGCGGCGAGCCAAGGCGAGAGCGACGTTGGCCGGGCTGCCGCCGGGGCTGGAGCGGGTGCCCGTGGGCGTGTGGACGATGTCGACGAGCGCCTCGCCGATCACCACGACCGCGGGCGGGGAGCCGGTGTGCATGCGGGTTCCTCTCCCCCTCTTCAGGGGTAGACCGGCGCACTGCCGGTGGCGCGCGCGATGATGCGGGCCACCATCTCGTCGCTGGTGGTGTGCTCACCCGGCAGGTTGGGCTTTCCCCGGCCGTGGTAGTCGCTGGATCCCGTGACGATGAGGTCGTGCTCGTCGGCCACCGCCTGCAGCACGGCGATGCCTTCCGGGGTGTTCTCGCGGTGCCCGAGCTCGAACCCGCCGAGGCCGAGCGCGATGAGCTCGTCGATGAGCGGCATCGGCATCATGCGGTCGCGGCCCGCGGGAGTCGGATGGGCGATGATGGGCACGCCGCCCGCGGCGACGATGAGGCGCACCGCATCGCGGACGTCCGGGGCGTAGTGCGGCACGTAGTAGCCGCTCGTGGGGGCGAGGATGCCGGAGAACG
>NZ_JANJFJ010000357.1:0-4520 GCF_024626565.1 Microbacterium sp. zg.Y909 | reverse complement strand
CGGGAGCAGGACTTCCGCGGCAGCATCTACCCGCTGCTGGAGGCGATCGAGGAGCAGGTGACGCTCATCCGCCTCATGACCGAGATGGTCCCGGACGACCAGGGTCTGGCGGCGAGCATCGGGCGCGAGAACGAGCCGTTCGGGCTCGCCGAGGCATCCGTCATCACCGGCGACTACGACGCCACCGGTTCCCGTGCGCGCATCGGGCTGCTCGGCCCCACGCGCATGGATTACCCCACGAACATGGCGGCCGTGCGCGCCGTCGCACATTATCTGAGCCGGCTGCTCGAAGAAGACGAGCGCTCGCGCTGACGAACCCGACGCCGCCTTGCCGCGGCACGAAAGGCGACTGTGGCTGACCACTATGACGTACTCGGCGTCTCGCGCGACGCGACCCCTGACGAGATCAAGAAGGCGTATCGCCGTCTCGCGCGTGAACTGCACCCCGACGTCAACCCGGGCGAGGAGGCATCGGAGCGCTTCAAGCTGGTGACCCACGCCTACGACGTGCTCAGCGACCCGGACCAGCGCGCGCGCTACGACATGGGCGGCGACAGCGGCCTCGGCGGCGCCGGCGGATTCACCAACTTCGGCGACATCTTCGAGACGTTCTTCGGTGCCGGCGGCGGCGGGGGCCGGTCGGGGCGGCCGCGATCGCGCCGCGAACGCGGGCAGGACGCGCTGGTGCGCGTCACGCTGCAGCTGGGCGACGTCGTGTTCGGGGTGCACCGCGACATCGAGGTCGACACCGCGGTGCTCTGCGACACCTGTCAGGGCTCGTGCTGCCAGCCCGGCACGCAGCCGGCGACCTGCGACATCTGCCACGGCACCGGACACGTGCAGCGCACCGTGCGCAGCCTGCTCGGCAACATGGTCACCTCGCAGCCCTGCAACGTGTGCCAGGGCTACGGCACGACCATTCCGTTCCCCTGCACCACGTGCCAGGGCCAGGGACGCGTGCGCGCCCGGCGCACGGTGTCGCTCGACATCCCCGCGGGCGTCGAGACCGGCCTGCGCCTGCAGCTGCCGGGATCGGGCGAGGTCGGCCCCGCGGGCGGCCCGAACGGCGACCTGTACATCGAGGTCACGGTGGCGTCGCACGAGACCTTCAGCCGCGAGGGCGATGACCTGCTCGCCACTCTCGAGGTGTCCATGCCCGACGCCATCCTGGGCACGACGACGACCATCGAATCGCTCGACGGTCCGGTCGACCTCGAGGTGCGCCCCGGCGTGCAGTCCGGCGACGTGCTCACGATCAAGGGCCGCGGCATCACGCCGTTGCGCGGCGCGCAGCGCGGGGACCTGAGGGTGGCCGTGCACGTGGTGACGCCTACGCGCCTCGACGCCAAGGAGCGTGCCCTCATCGAGGACTTCGCCCGGCGCACGAAGTCGCCGAGCCCGCGGCTGGCCGAGTTCCACCAGGGTCTCTTCTCCAAGCTTCGCGACCGATTCCGCGCCTGACGATGGCGCTGCACTTCGTCGATGACGCGGCCGAGGGAGCCGCGCCCGGCGACCACGTCACGCTGACGGGAGCCGAGGCGCACCACGCCGCCGCCGTCCGGCGCGTGCGCGTGGGCGAGGGCGTCACCCTCGGCGACGGCCGTGGCACCTGGCTCACCGGCGTCTGCGCGTCGGTCGCGCCTCGCGAGGTCGTCGTCGAGGTCCTCGAGCGCGAGGTCGTACCGGCGCCGGCTCGCCGCGTGGTGCTCGTGCAGGCGCTGGCGAAGGGCGACCGCGACGAGCTCGCCGTGCAGGCCGCGACCGAGCTCGGCGTGGACGAGGTGATCCCCTGGCAGGCGGCCCGCAGCATCTCGCGCTGGGATGCGGCCAAGGCCGAGAAGGGCCGCTCCCGCTGGGCGACCATCGCCCGCGAGGCCGGAAAGCAAGCGCACCGGGCGTGGCTTCCGGAGGTCGCCCCCGTCGTCACCACCCGGCAGCTGACGCAGATGGCCGAGACGGCCCACGTGCTGGTTCTCGAGCCCACGGCATCCGTCGCTCTGACGACGCTTGCGCTGACCGATGACGATCGCGACGTCGTGCTGGTGGTGGGCCCCGAGGGCGGCATCGCGCCCGAAGAGCTGCAGGCACTGGATGCCGCCGGCGCGGTGCAGGTGCGCCTGGGCGCGACGGTGCTGCGCACCTCGACCGCGGGACCGGCTGCCCTCGCCGTCGTGAACGCGTCGCTCGGCCGCTGGTGACGGCGACGCGGCGCGCGCCCGCGTCCCGGGGCAGGGCGCAGTGAGCGGGGCGCTCGGTAGACTGGACCGCATGACTGAACCGAGCGTGTTCACGCGCATCCTCAACGGCGAGATCCCCTCCGACATCGTCGCCGAGACCGAGAACGCGTTCGCCATCCGCGACATCGCCCCGCAGGCCCCGGTGCATCTGCTCGTCATCCCCAAGACACAGGAGTACCGCAACGTCGCCGAGCTCGCTGCGGGTGACCCGCAGCTGCTCGCCGAGATGGTCGGCCTGGCCTCGAGCCTGGCCGCCGAGCACGGTGACGGCGATTTCCGTCTGGTGTTCAACACCGGCCCGAGTGCCGGTCAGACCGTCTTCCACGTGCACGCGCACGTACTGGCCGGTGGCTTGGAGGAGTCGAGTGTCGCAAGCTGACGCAGGGGAGCCCTCGGGCGACGTCACGGTCGACCGCATCTGGGTCGACGGCGTCGCGATGGTGCAGCTGCTGGGACCGCAGGACCGCCTGCTGCGGGTGGTCGAGCGGGAGCACCCCGACGTGGACGTGCACGTGCGGGGAAACGAGATCACGCTGTCGGGGGATGCCGCTGCGGTGGTCGCCGCACGCGAGCTCGTGGACGAGCTGATCACCATGACCCGCGCCGGTCAGGGACTGGACGCCGTCGACGTCTCGAGTTCGAGCCGCATGCTGCGCAGCGACGGCCCGAGGCCGTCCGAGGTCATGGGCGAGGCGATCCTGACCACGCGCGGCAAGGTGATCCGCCCGAAGACCGCGGGCCAGAAGGCCTACGTCGACGCGATCGACGAGAACACCATCGTCTTCGGCATCGGTCCGGCCGGTACCGGCAAGACCTACCTCGCGATGGCCAAGGCCGTGCAGGCCCTGCAGCGCAAAGAGGTCAACCGCATCATCCTCACCCGTCCCGCCGTCGAGGCGGGGGAGCGGCTGGGCTTTCTGCCGGGCTCGCTGACGGACAAGATCGACCCCTACCTGCGCCCGCTGTACGACGCACTCAACGAGATGCTCGACCCCGAGCTCGTTCCCAAGCTCATGGCCAGCGGCACCATCGAAGTCGCGCCGCTGGCGTACATGCGCGGTCGCACCCTGAACGACTCCTTCGTCGTGCTCGACGAGGCGCAGAACACCACCCCCGAGCAGATGAAGATGTTCCTCACCCGCCTGGGCTTCGGCACCCGCATGGTGGTCACCGGCGACATCACCCAGGTCGACCTGCCGCAGGGCACCTCGGGGCTGCGCCTGGTCACGCGCGTGCTGAAGGACATCGACGACATCCACTTCGCCCAGCTCACCAGTGACGACGTCGTGCGTCACACCCTTGTCGGGCGCATCGTCGACGCGTACAGCGTCTACGACGAGCAGCGCCTCGCCCACCGGCGTGAGCGCGATGAGGCATCCGAATTCGCCAACCGCGCCGAACGGCGCGGTGCGTCGCGCTCCGCCGGGCCGCGCGACCACATTCCCAAACGAGGACGCTCATGACCATCGAGATCAACAACGAGTCGGGAGTGCCGGTCGACGAGACCGTGCTGCTGCGACTCATGGAGCACAACCTCGCGGGCCTCAACGTCAGTCCCGACGCCGACGTGGCGATTCTGCTCGTCGACGAAGGCGCGATGGAGGCGCTGCACGTGCAGTGGATGGACGAGCCCGGTCCGACCGACGTGCTGAGCTTCCCGATGGACGAGCTGCGCCCCGGAACGGAAGACATGCCGACCCCCGCCGGGCTGCTGGGCGACATCGTGCTCTGCCCGCAGGTGGCCGAGGCGCAGGCGCTCGCGGCACGCCACTCCACGCTCGACGAACTGGTGATGCTCACCACGCACGGTCTGCTGCATCTGCTCGGCTTCGATCACGCCGAGCCCGAAGAAGAGCGCGAGATGTTCGGGCTGCAGAAGCAGCTCATCCTCGACTTCGCCGCGGCTGAGCGGCGGCGCCCCCGCACATGACCGAGCTGCTGCTGCTGCTCGCCGCCGTTGTTCTGGTGGCCCTCGGCGGCCTCATGGCGGCCCTCGACGCCGCTCTGGCGGTCACGGGGCGCGCAGGCCTCACCGAACTCGCCGCCACCGCCCGGTCGCGCACCGCCTTGACCAAGATCGCAGACGACCCCGAGGCGCACGGCAACGCGGTGGTGTTCATCCGCATCCTCGCCGAGACCACCGCCGCGGTGCTGGTGACGGTCGCATTCACCCTGGCCTTCGACAACATCTGGTGGGCGATGCTCGCCGCCGCGCTCCTCATGACCGTGGTGTCGTTCGTGCTGGTGGGCGCCAGTCCGCGTTCGGCGGGACGCCAGCACGCG
>NZ_JANJFJ010000356.1:0-4538 GCF_024626565.1 Microbacterium sp. zg.Y909 | reverse complement strand
GCGTCTGCCGGTTCGGTGGGCGTGTCGACGTCGAACAGCGGCGGCGTCAGCGCGCCCTGAAGATCGGAATCGTGGCCAGCCTGGGTGTCATCGGTCATCACCGGGGTACTCCTTGCGGGCGACACCGCGCGTCGCCCGGCGAAATCTCGTGCGGCGCCGCAGTCGCCTGTCTCTCACGATGCGGCTCGCGAACTCTCACTCGGTCTGCAGCCGGCTCATGGGCGGGCTGCGCTGGGCGTTCATCGCCCGAAGTCTTCGGTGATGCGGTCGCGGCGCGGCCGCGGGTGCATCAGGGACCATTATCGCACTTTCGGCGTGTCTTGTGTTCGCGCGTCTCCTCGCGGCGTGTGGCCTGGCGCGGCGATGGGATAATCCGGGCATGCCCGATACCCGATCTGAGCGCCCGACCGCCCTCGCCGTGTGGCTCATCGTGGGCGGCGCGATCGGGTGGTGGGCGGCGTTCTCCCTCACCATGGAGCGGTTCGCGCTGCTGGCGGATCCGGAGGCCATCGCGACCTGCGACTTCAGTCTGCTGGTGCAGTGCACGGCGAATCTCGAGTCGGCGCAGGGCAGCATCTTCGGCTTTCCGAACCCGATCATCGGACTGGCGGGCTGGGTCGCGCCGATCGTGGTCGGGTTCGCGCTGCTGGCCGGCGCGCGGTTCGCCCGGTGGTTCTGGTGGTGCTTCTGGGCCGGCACGGCCTTCGCGTTCGGGTTCGTCCTGTGGCTGATCGGCCAGAGCGTCTTCGCGCTGGGCACGCTCTGCCCGTGGTGCATGGTGACCTGGGCGGTGACGATCCCGACGTTCTACGCGGTGACCGTGCACGCCCTGCGGATCTCAGGCGTGGGCTGGGCTCGCCGCCTGGCACCGTGGGTCCCGCTGATGGCGATCCTCACGTACGCGGTGGTCGCCGTGATCGCGCAGGTGCAACTGAACTGGCTCGCTCAGTTCTGACGCCGAGTGAGTATTCGGGGGCCGAATACTCACTCGGCAGCGCCGGTCAGAACCAGATCGAGAGCTCGCGGGCGGCGGACTCGGGGCTGTCGGAACCGTGCACCAGGTTCTGCTGCACGGCGACGCCCCAGTCGCGGCCGAAGTCGCCGCGGATCGTGCCGGGAGCTGCCGTCGTCGGGTCGGTGGTCCCCGCGAGCGAGCGGAATCCCTCGATCACACGGTTGCCCGCGAGGCGGATCGCGACCGACGGGCCGGACATCATGAACTCCACGAGCGGCTCGTAGAACGGCTTGCCGGCGTGCTCGGCGTAGTGCTGCTCGAGGCGTTCGCGGTCGGGCTCGACGAGCCGCAGGTCGACGAGGGAGTACCCCTTCGCCTCGATGCGCGCGAGGATCGCGCCGGTCAGGCCGCGAGCGACGCCGTCGGGTTTGATCAGGACGAGGGTTTCTTCGGTGGACATACTCAGTCTCCGTTTCGCTGTTCGGCCTCGGCGGCCAGACGCGCGTTGCGCCGGTCGAGAGAGGCCCCCTTGATGGTGGCATACGCCCACATGCCGCCGAAAATGAGCGCCACGAGAAGCAGCGCCGGAACCATCAGCGCACCGAGGGCGACCACGACCTGCAGAACCCAGCCGAGCGCGATCGCCCACCGGTGCCGCAGCAGGCCGGCGGTGATCACCATCAGCACCGCCACGACGGTGCCGACGACGATCCCCCACCACGGTTCGATGCCGCCGGGCAGGGCGTCCAGGCCGTAGATCACGAGCCCCGCGAGGAACGCGATGACCGCCTCGAAGCCGAGCACGATGGAGCCGAGGGACTCCGCGGCGCCGCGCGCGCGGCGGGGACGGGGCGTGCGTGCGGCGCTCATGCCTGCCACCCGCTCTTCCAGTCCTCATCGGATGCCACGGTCATCGCCTCACCGGCGAGCACGACGCTTCCGGCGATGATCACCGCACGCCGATCGGATGCCGCCGCCCACTCCCGCGCGGCGTTTCCCGCCTCGGCGATGTCGGCGTGCACGCTCACCTGCCGACCGAGGCCTTCGGCGAGGTCGGCGATCGCGTCGGGGTCCGTCGCGCGGTCGGACTGCGGGGCAGTCGCGAAGACGTGTGCGGCCAGGGGGGCGAGTTCGGCCACGACACCGGCGACGTCCTTGTCGGCGAGAGCGCCGAGCACCAGGCCCCATTCGTCGAAGTCGAACGCGTCGCGCAGGGCGGCAGCCAACGCGTGCGCCCCGTGCGGGTTGTGCGCGCCGTCGACGATCACCGTCGGGGCGATGCCGATGAGCTGCAGCCGGCCGGGAGACGTCGCCTCGGCCAGGCCCTCGGTGAGCACGTCGGCCGCGAGAGGCTGGGTGGCAGCCCCGAGCAGCGACTCGACCGCGGCGATCGCGAGCGCGGCGTTGTGCGCCTGGTGCTCGCCGTACATCGGCAGGTACAGGTCGCTGTAGGTGCCGGCAAGGCCGCGCACCGCCATGAACTGCCCGCCCACGGCCAGGTGATCCTCGGTGAGCGCGAAGTCCTGCCCCTCGAACGCGATCGATGCGCCGTGCGCCGCCGCCGCTGCACGCAGCACCCGTTCGGCGGCGGCATCCTGCCGGGCCGAGACGACGGCAGCGCCGTCCTTGATGATGCCGGACTTGACCTCGGCGATCTCGGCGATCGTTCCGCCCAGGCGATCCGCGTGATCCAGGTCGATCGGAGCGAAGACCGCCACGTCGCCGTCGGCGGTGTTGGTGGAGTCCCACGACCCGCCCATGCCGACCTCGATGATCGCGACGTCCACGGGGGCGTCGGAGAACGCGACGAACGCGAGTGCGGTCAGCAGCTCGAAGAACGTCAGCGGCTCCTCCCCCGCCTCGGCCAGCTCGGCGTCGACGATCTCGACGAAGGGCGCGATCTCGTCCCAGGCGTCGGCGACGGCGGCGTCCGCGATCGGCTCACCGTCGATCATGACGCGCTCGGTGAACCGCTCCAGGTGGGGGCTCGTGAACAGGCCGGTGCGCAGCCCGTGGGCACGGATGAGCGACTCGATGATGCGGCTCGTCGACGTCTTGCCGTTGGTCCCCGTGACATGGACGACGCGATAGTTGCGCTGCGGGTCCCCGAGGTATTCCAACAGCCGTCCGGTGCGCTCCTTGCGGGGCTCCACCCAGCGCTCGCCCGCGCGCGCGAGCAGCGTCTCGTAGACGGCGTCGGCCCTGCTGCGGTCGCTCATGCGCTCACCCGGCTCACCGCGACGTGGAAGCCGCCCTCGTTGGCATAGGTCCCCGGCGGCACGTACGCGACGTGGTCGGGCCTCGAGCCGAACACCTCCGCGTACCACCCGTTGTCGGACGCGTCGCCCGGCACCTCGATGTCGCGACCCGCCACGCGCGCGGCGAGGTCCACGGCCAGGGTCTCGCCCGCGACATCTGCGGCATCGACACCGAGTTCGAGTGCGGCGGCATCCGCCGTGGACTCGAAGAGGATCTGCAGTCGGATCCGATCGCTCACCTCGAACCCTGCCGCCTTGCGCGTGTCCTGCACGGCGCGCACGACGTCGCGGGCGAAGCCTTCGGCTTCGAGTTCGGGGGTCGTGGTGGTGTCCAGCAGCACGAAGCCCGCGCCGGGCAGCAGCGCCAGGGCTTCACCCTCGGGGCGACCGCTCGTCTCGAGAACCAGTTCGTACTCCCCCGGCTCCAGCGTGACGCCTCCGGCGGTGACGACACCGTCGTGCTGCGCCCAGTCGCCGTCCTTGGCCGCGCGGATCACCTGCTGCACCTGCTTGCCGAGGCGGGGGCCGGCGGCGCGGGCGTTGACCGACAGCCGATGGGTGATGCCGTACTCGGCCGCTGTCTCATCGCGCAGCTCGACGAGCTGCACCGCCTTGACGTTGAGCTCGTCGCGAAGGATGTCGTCGAACTGCGCGAGACCGGTGGGGTCGGCCGTCACGACCGTCAGCCGCGGCAGCGGCAGACGCACCCGCTTGCCCTCGCGCTTGCGCAGCGCGTTGGCGACGCTCGTGACCTCGCGGACGGTGTCCATCGCGGTGCGGATGTCGGATGCCGCGGGGAACGCATCGGCGTCGGGCCAGTCCTGCAGGTGCACGCTGCGCCCGCCGGTGAGTCCCTGCCAGATCTGCTCGGACACGAGCGGGATGAGCGGCGCCGCGACGCGGGTGACGGTCTCGAGCACCGTGTACAGCGTGTCGAAGGCTTCCTTCGTCGACTCATCTCCGGGTACGACGCCCGTCCAGAACCGGTCGCGCGACCGGCGGATGTACCAGTTGGTCAGCGCCTCGGCGAACTCCCGCAGCTTGGTCGCCGCGGTGGTGGAATCGAGCGCATCGAGCTCGACGGCCACATCGCGCACCAGGTCGCCGGTCAGCGCAAGGATGTAGCGGTCGAGCACGTTCGTCGAATCGGTGCGCCAGGTCGCCTCGTAGCCATGGCCGCCCGCGCCGCCGGCGGCGTTGGCGTACGTCGCGAAGAAGTACCACGTGTTCCACAGCGGCAGCAGGAACTCGCGGACGCCCGCGCGGATGCCCTCCTCCGTGACGATCAGGTTGCCGCCGCGCAGCACCGAGCTGGCCATCAGGAA
>NZ_JANJFJ010000355.1:0-4566 GCF_024626565.1 Microbacterium sp. zg.Y909 | reverse complement strand
GCTTCGAGCTCAGCCTTGCGCGCGGCATCCGTCAGCACGGCCTCGTCGACGTTGAAGACGTAGATGAAGGGCTTGGCGGTGAGCAGGCCCAGCTCGCGGATCGGCGTCACGTCGATGCCGGACGACGACAGCAGCTGCCCGCGCTCGAGCGCGTCCTTCGCGGCGAGCGCCGTCTCGAGCACGATGGGCTCCGCCTTCTTGCCGCGCACTTCCTTCTCGTAGCGGGTGATCGCCTTCTCGAGGGTCTGCAAGTCGGCCAACGCCAGCTCGGCGTTGATCGTCTCGAGGTCGTTCTTGGGGTTCACGGCGCCCTCGACGTGCACGACGTCGTCATCGGCGAAGCCGCGCACGACCTGCGCGATGGCGTCGGCCTCGCGGATGTTCGCGAGGAACTGGTTGCCCAGACCCTCCCCCTCGCTGGCGCCGCGCACGATGCCGGCGATGTCGACGAACGACACCGCTGCGGGCAGGATGCGCTCGGAGTGGAAGATCTCGGCGAGCTTGTCCAGGCGCGGATCGGGCAGGTTCACCACCCCGATGTTCGGCTCGATCGTCGCGAACGGGTAGTTCGCCGCGAGCACCTGATTCTTGGTCAGAGCGTTGAACAGGGTGGACTTGCCCACATTGGGCAGTCCGACGATTCCGATGGTAAGAGCCACGGGCATCGAGTCTACGCGGCGGGCGGCACCGGGCCGGACCGGTCAGATGGCGCTGAGCGCCTGATACACCGTGACGATGCTCGCCGCAGCCAGCGCGATCGTGGCCCAGGGCAGGGTGCGACGCAGGCGCCGGCCCGGCTCGGCGACGCCGCGCGGAGGACGCAGCAGCGGGATGCCGTCCTCGCCCGCCGTCTCGGCCCGGCCGTCGCGCCAGCGCTCCCACTGCGCCAGCTTGCCGGTCATCGCGGCGCGCACGCTTGCGAGCCACTCCCAGGTCGCGGGGTCGAGGGTGGCGAGGTCGGCGCGCCGGTAGAAGAACATCCAGTCGTCGACGATCTCGACGTCGAGCTCGGCGGCGTTGTCGATGAAGCGCGCCATGATGTCGGGGGTGAACAGGCACAGCGCGTCGCGCTCGTAGCCCGCAGGGCAGTAGAGGCGGAACACGCGGTCGAAGTCGCCCTCGAGGCGGAGCCGCTGCGCAGCCTTGAAGCCGACCGGCAGGCTGGAATCCCCCAGGCTGTTGGTGCCGACCGCATCGAGAACGATGTGCGGCAGCGGGGTGTCCAGACGCAGGGCGAGGTAGCCCCAGCGCCGCGTCCGTCCGATCCGCGCCCGCCCCTCGCAGCGGATGTTGCCGATCTCCATCGCCCTGGCACGATCGTCGCTCACGACGTCCTGCGCATACCGCGAGCGCACGCGCGGGAAGAGCATGCCGGGTTTGTCGGCCACCACTTCCGTCCGCTGGTACTCCAGGCTGTTCGCGCCGGCGAAGCGGCGCAGGCGATAGGCGCGCTCGTTCTCCGTGCGGGTGCGCAGCGTCGCCGAGATGAGGCCGGCGATGATCACCAGGACCCACAGCCCCAGCATCCCGCCCACCGGCACCGCAGCCCGAGGCCCCGCCGTCGCGGCGAGGAACCCCGTCAGCAGGATGCCGCCGCCGAAGAAGGCCAGCACGAAGGGCGCGAGGATCGCGACGACGAGCACGGTGCCGCAGCCCGAGGCCACCCGGTCTCCCGTGCTCGGGTCGCGGCCGAACTTGCGCACGGCCTTGCGGTCGATCGGCTCGACCAGCGCGGTCGTGTCGAAGTACGTCGTGGCCTGCGCCGTCGTCATCGGTCCCCCCTGGCTCCACTCTGTGAGAAGACTATGGGGCGCGGGAGCGCGGCCGCCAACGTCCACTGGCGGGTGCTGAGACAATGGACCCTGCCGGTCCCGTCCGGCGGAGGAAGGCACCCTGTGAACATCACGCACCTGGAGCGGTTCGTCGCCGTCGCCGATGCGCTGCACTTTCCGCGGGCGGCGGAGAAACTCGGCATCCCCCTGGCGTCGCTGTACACCTCGATCGACAAGCTCGAGGCCGAGGTCGGGCAGGCGCTGTTCACGCGCGACGGCGCCGGAACCCGGCTTACGAAGGTCGGCGAGCTTTTCCTCGACGAGGCGAAGGAGCGCATCGCCGCGGCCCCCGCCGCGGCGCCGAAGCCGGTCGTCCCCGCGGGCGGCAAGGCCAAGGCGTCCAAGGGCAAGGGCCGAGCGCCCGTCGTCAAGGGCCAGCCGAAGCCGTACAAGAAGCGTCAGGGCCGCTAGGCGCGGCATCCGCCGGGCTACAGCTCGGTGACCTGGCCACCCTCCACATGCCAGCGGCGGTCGGTCTGCACGGTGTCGAGCATGCGCCTGTCGTGCGTCACGAGCAGCAGTGTGCCCTCGTAGGTCTCGAGCGCCTGCTCGAGCTGCTCGATGGCCGCGAGATCCAGATGGTTGGTGGGCTCGTCGAGCACGAGCAGATTGACGCCGCGGGCCTGCAGCAGGGCAAGGCCCGCGCGTGTGCGCTCCCCGGGCGACAGCTCGTCGACGGGGCGGTTCACATGATCGGCCTTGAGCCCGAACTTCGCCAGAAGTGTGCGCACCTCACCGGATGCCATCTGCGGCACGAGTGCCTCGAAGGTGTCGGCCAACGCCGCCGAGCCGACGAACAGCGACCGGGCCTGGTCGACCTCACCGATCTCGACGCTGGCGCCGAGGCTGGCCGTGCCCTCGTCGGGGCTCTGACGCCCCAGCAGCAGGCGCAGCAGCGTCGACTTGCCCGCCCCGTTCGGGCCGGTGATGCCGATGCGATCGCCCGCGTTGACCTGCAACGAGACCGGGCCCAGCGTGAACGTCCCCTGCCGGGCGATCGCGCCGCTGAGGGTCGCAACGACGGAGCTCGAGCGTGGAGCCGACCCGATCGTGAACTGCAGCTGCCACTCCTTGCGCGGCTCGTCGACTTCGTCGAGACGCGCGATGCGGCTTTCCATCTGGCGCACCTTCTGCGCCTGCTTCTCGCTGGACTCGCTCGCCGCCTTGCGGCGGATCTTGTCGTTATCAGGAGACTTGCGCATCGCGTTGCGCACGCCTTGGCTGGACCACTCGCGCTGGGTCCTGGCCCGCGAGACGAGGTCGGCCTTCTTGTCGGCGAACTCGTCGTACTGCTCGCGCGCGTGCCGGCGCAGCGTCGCGCGCTCCTCGAGGTAGGCGTCGTAGCCGCCGCCGAAGACCCCGTTCGTCCCCTGCGCGATGTCGAGCTCCAGCACCCGCGTCACGCTGCGGGCAAGGAACTCGCGGTCGTGGCTGACCAGCACGACGCCGCCGCGCAGGCCCCGCACGAAGGCTTCGAGGCGCTCGAGGCCGTCGAGGTCGAGGTCGTTGGTGGGCTCGTCCAGCAGCACGATGTCGAAGCGCGACAGCAGCAGCGCGGCCAGCCCCACGCGCGCGGCCTGCCCACCGGAGAGCGAGGTCATGAGCGCCTCGGTCGGCGCGCCGCCGAGATCCAGGCCGAGGTCCGCCAGCACGACGGGGAGACGTTCGTCGAGGTCGGCGGCGCCGCTGGCGAGCCAGCGGTCAAGCGCCGCGGAGTACACATCGGCCGGGTCGGGGGCCGCGCCTCCCGCCGGGGCGGGGTCGGCCAGCGCAGCCGCTGCGGCATCCATGTCGACGGTCGCCTGGGCGCAGCCGGTGCGCCGGGCGATGTACTGGGCCACGGTCTCGCCCTCGACCCGCTCGTGCTCCTGCGGAAGCCAGCCGACGAACGCGTCCGGCGGCGACAGGGCGACACTGCCGGACTGAGGAGCGTCGATGCCGGCGAGCAGGCGCAGGAGTGTGGACTTGCCTGCGCCGTTGGCGCCGACGACGCCCAGGACGTCCCCGGGAGCGACGGTGAGGTTCAACGAGTCGAACAGCGTGCGGTGCCCGTACCCGCCGGCGAGGTCTCGGGCGACGAGCGTGGCGGTCATCCTTCCATCCTCCCACCGCCGCGACGCGCGGTCGGTCCGTTCACGGGCAGGCCGCCGGCCGCGTTAGCGTCAAGCATGCCCAGTTCGCCGCACGACGCCTCGCCCCCCGCCGCCCCGGCTGCGCAGCCGATCGCGGATCCGCCGCCGCCGGCATCCCGTCGTATCGAGATCACATTCCGCAGACCCGCCTTCGCGCTGTACGCGCGCATCCGTCCCGCCCTCGTGATCGGCGGCCGCGGCCAGCCGACGCAGTGGGGAGTCGGCACCTGGCAGGTGCCGGCCGACGAGGCCGCCGTGATCGGGGTCTATCTGTTCAATCGGCTCTGGCGGTTCGGCCAGGCGGAAGTCGCCCTGGCGCCGGGCGATGCGCCGAGTCTGGTTTACCTGGCGCCGGTGCTGCCGTTCGGGCGTGGCCGGATCGAGCGCGGCTGAGCGCCGTCACGGGCGGTCTTCGGGTCATTCCGCGCTGACGGCGCGGAATGCGTAGCTGATGTAAGGCAATTCGACCATGTCGTCGCCGACCGCCCCGATCTCGTCGAAGAGGTCCGAGAGCTCGCTGTCGATGCGGTCGCGTTCCTCGTCGGGTGCCGTGATGACGTAGCTGCGCGAGAAGGCCATCGCACGCAGCCCAGCACGGGTCA
>NZ_JANJFJ010000354.1:0-3245 GCF_024626565.1 Microbacterium sp. zg.Y909 | reverse complement strand
CATGGCACCCAAGAAAAAGGTGACCGGCCTGATCAAGCTCCAGATCAAGGCCGGCGCCGCGAACCCCGCGCCGCCGATCGGTCCGGCGCTCGGTCAGCACGGCGTCAACATCATGGAGTTCTGCAAGGCGTACAACGCCGCGACCGAGTCGCAGCGCGGCAACGTCATCCCCGTGGAGATCACCGTCTACGAGGACCGCAGCTTCACGTTCGTCCTGAAGACGCCGCCGGCCGCGGAGCTCATCAAGAAGGCCGCCGGAGTGGCCAAGGGCTCGCAGACGCCGCACACCACCAAGGTGGGCAAGCTCACCAAGGAGCAGGTGCGTCAGATCGCCGAGACCAAGCAGCCTGACCTGAACGCGAACGACATCGAGGCCGCCTCGAAGATCATCGCCGGCACCGCCCGCTCCATGGGCATCACGGTTGAGGACTGAGGGGATAACGAACATGGCTAAGTCCAAGGTTTACAACGCAGCGGCCGAGAAGCTCGAGCCCGGCAAGTTCTACTCGTCCACCGAGGCCGTTCAGCTGGCCAAGGAGACCGGGTCGAAGAAGTTCGACTCGACCGTCGAGGTCGCGCTCAAGCTGGCCGTCGACCCTCGCAAGGCGGACCAGATGGTCCGTGGCACGGTCATCCTGCCGCACGGCACGGGTAAGACCGCCCGCGTCATCGTGTTCGCGACGGGCCCGGCGGCTGAGGCCGCCATCGCCGCAGGCGCGGACGAGGTCGGCGGTGCCGAGCTCATCGAGAAGGTCGCCGGTGGCTGGACCAACTTCGACGCCGCGGTCTCCACGCCCGAGCTCATGGGCCAGGTCGGTCGCCTCGGTAAGGTGCTGGGTCCCCGTGGCCTCATGCCCAACCCGAAGACCGGCACCGTGACCCCCAACCCGGCCAAGGCCGTGGAGGAGATCAAGGGCGGAAAGATCGAGTTCCGTGTCGACAAGCACGCCAACGTGCACTTCGTCATCGGCAAGGCGTCGTTCACGGCCGAGCAGCTGGACGACAACTTCAAGGCTGCGCTCGAAGAGATCGTGCGCCTGAAGCCGTCGAGCTCCAAGGGCCGTTACATCCAGAAGGGTGCCATGTCGACGACGTTCGGCCCCGGCATCCCGCTGGACGTCAACGTCTTCTGAGCCGACCCGCTCACACGCAGGGACCTCGCCTCCGGGCGGGGTCCCTGCGTCGTTTCCGGGCGGTCTGCCGGTCGAGGGCGCTCACGAGAGCGTGCTCGCCTGTCGCGAATGGTCGCTGCAGGCGCCGGGAAAGCGTGGTCCGCGTCAGGTGAGGGGTGGGCGGCGGGGGAGCGGGAATGGGAGCGGCGGGGACAGTGGAGCGTGACGCTGCTCAAGCGGTCGGCAGGACGTCGAACCCCGCGGAGCGCCGGGGGTCGCGTTCGGTCACTGCTGCGGCATCTACCCGAGAGCCGGGAGGGCCCTCGGCCATCCACGCGAGCACCCCGTCGACCTGGTCCGCGGTGCCCTCGATCTCGGCCTCGACCGAGCCGTCTCGGCGGTTGCGGACCCAGCCCGATGCGCCGGCCTCATCGGCGACCATCCGCAGGGTGTAGCGGTAGCCCACGCCCTGGACGTCTCCGCGGACGATCACGTGCACGCGCCTCATGCCCCCATCGTGCCGCGCATGCGATGTCGCCGCGAGGGTCGGCGCGCGACCTGGGTCAGTGCGGCAGCACGAGACTGACCGCGAGCACCGCCATCACGACGGCGATGACGGCGTCGAGCACGCGCCACGCGCGCGGAGTCGCCAGCCACCGCCCGAGGAATCGTGCACCGTAGGCGAGCGAGAAGAACCACACGACGCTCGCGGTCATCGCGCCGAACGCGAACACCCAGCGCAGGTCGCCGTGGGTGGTGGCGGCGACGCCGAGCAGGAAGACCGTGTCGAGGTAGACGTGCGGGTTCAGCCAGGTGAGTGCGAGGCAGGTCAGCAGCACCGGCGCGAGTCGAGTCCGCGCCACGGTCGCACCGGGTGGGGCGGATGCCGTCTCGCCGCGGGCCGGCTGCGCCTGCGCCGTGCCGGCGGTGAGCGCCGCGCCGCTGGGTCGCCACGCGCGCCGAGCGGCCAGCACGGCATAGCCGAGCAGGAATGCCGCGCCCGCCCACCGCACGACGTCCACGAGCCACGGCATGGCCTCGAGCGCGATGCCGAGTCCCGCCACTCCGGCCGCGACCAGCGCGGCATCCGACAGCGCGCACACGATCGCGACAGCCGCGACGTGCTCGCGGCGCACCCCCTGGCGCAGCACGAAGAGGTTCTGCGCGCCGATCGCGACGATGAGCGAGAGACCGAGCGCGAAGCCGGCGACGAGGGAGGGGAGCACACGTCGACGTTACGTCTGCCAGGCAAATCAGTACAGCTCATGATTCTTCAGGCCCGTTAGCATGGCTTATGCCCCGAATCCCCGTGGACCTGGCCGAGACCCTGACGACCGTCATCGATGAGGGCACGCTGGATGCCGCGGCGCGGCGACTGCACGTGACGCCCTCGGCGGTCAGCCAGCGCATCAAGACGCTGGAGCAGCACATGGGCCGTGTACTTCTGGTGCGGTCGAAACCCGTGCGCGCCACGGATGCCGGCCGAGCGGTCGTGCGCCTGGCGCGCCAGTTCGCGCTGCTCGAGCACGATGCGGTGCGTGCGCTCGGCGGCGAGCAGGCGGCGGTGACCTCGGTGCCGCTGGCCGTCAACGCGGATTCGCTGGCGACGTGGTTCCTGCCGCCGCTGGCGCGGCTGTCGCGCCGGCATCCGGTCGTGTTCGATCTGCACCGCGACGACCAGGACTTCACCGCGGGGCTGCTGGAGAGCGGCACGGTGATGGCGGCCGTGACCTCGCAGGGCGCGCCGGTCGCCGGGTGCGCCGTGACCGCGCTCGGCACGCTGCGCTACGAGCCGGTGGCCACCCCCGATTTCGCGGCGCGGTGGTTCCCCGACGGAGCCGACGGCGGTACCCTCGCCGAGGCGCCGCTCGTGGACTTCGACCGTCGCGACGACATCCAGCGCGCGTGGCTCGGCCGTCGTGGCGTCGACCCGGGGGAGCCGCCGCGGCACTATGTGCCGGCATCCCACGACTTCGCCTCCGCCGTCACGCTGGGGCTCGGCTGGGCGATGCTGCCCCGTTTGCAGTCGCAGCGCGCCCTGGATGCCGGAGAGCTCGTGCTGCTGGGCGACGACGCGGTCGACGTGCCGCTGTACTGGCAGCAGTGGAATCTGCGGTCGCCGTTGCTGGATGC
>NZ_JANJFJ010000353.1:0-1322 GCF_024626565.1 Microbacterium sp. zg.Y909 | reverse complement strand
GACGAGCTCGTCGGCGAAGCGCGGCGGGTGCTCGTGTCGGAGTGACGGCGGGCTGCCCCGCCGCCCGGTCAGTCGTCGCTGATGCGCAGCACCGACTTGCCGCGGGTGTGGCCACGCTCCAGCTCGGTGTGCGCCGCGGCGGCCTCGTCGAGGTCGAAGACCCGATCGAGGTACACCCGGATGGATCCGGACTCCAGCAGCCGTGCGAGGGTCGCGAGCACACCGCCGTCGGGGATCACCTTGTACGACGTCGCGCGCACTCCGGCCGCAGCGGCCGCGGCGGCGTAGTCCGGCCACCCGCCCGTGGGGACGAGCACGTACAGTCCGCCCGGGCGCAGCACCGTCAGCGACCGCGTGCCGGTGTCGTCGTGCACGTTTCCGACGAGGTCGATGACCACGTCGACCTCTCCGGCGACGTCTTCGAACCGGGTGGTCGCGTAGTCGATCGCCACGGACGCGCCGAGGTCCCGCAGCCAGGGCAGGTTGGCGGCGGAGCCGGTGGCGGTCACGTGCGCGCCGAAGTACGACGCCAGCTGCACCGCGAAGTGCCCCACGCCGCCGCTGCCGGCATGGATGAGGATGCGCTGACCTTCGTGCGCGTGCGCGGTCTCGACGACGAGCCCCCAAGCCGTGAGCGCCGCCAGCGGCACCCCGGCGGCCTCGGCGTGAGAAAGGGAGGAGGGCTTGCGCGCCACCGAGAGCGTGGGCACGACGGCATACTCGGCGTACGTCCCGCCCGAGCGGGGGAAAGACACCATGCCGTAGACCTCGGTCCCCGGCGGCAGCGGGTGCGCTTCGTAGGGCGCCTTCACGACGACGCCGCTGAAATCGAAGCCGAGGGTGCTGGGGTAGGAGACGATGCCGGCGGTGGCGCCGGCGCCACTGCGGGTCTTGGCGTCGATCGGATTGACGCCGGCGGCCACGATGCGCACGAGCACCTCACTCAGCACGGGCGTCGGCACGGGGACCTCGGCGAGGCGCAGCACCTCTGCGGCGCCGGGTGCGTCGTACACGACGGCTCTCATCGTGGTCGGGGGGTCCGAGACGACAACGGTCCCCGCTTCAGGGACGTCGGTCCTTCTCAGCGGCCGGAATCTCATCGGTCGCTCCTTCCGCGCGCCGCGTGGTGGGCGGCAGCGCTGCTCGATTCGGCCCGGGATGGGGCGGGAAGTACAGTCAACCTCGCGTATGTCTCGACCGTGTTACGTGTCGGAGAAGTCTCGTGATCGGCGGCATCCGGGGCTCGCCGCCGACGGACGTCTGCGCGCGGTCTCGGCGTCGCGTGCGCGCCGCCCCGCCGCCGCCCCCGCCGCCCCGGTGCC
>NZ_JANJFJ010000352.1:0-4595 GCF_024626565.1 Microbacterium sp. zg.Y909 | reverse complement strand
TCACGGCATCCTTCGGGCTGTACCTGCTGAACGCCTCGCACGCGGTGACCGGCGGCACCGCGGGACTGTCGCTGCTGCTGGGGTTCGCGTCGGAGGTGCCTTTCTGGGTGCTGTTCGCCGTCATCAACCTGCCGTTCGCCGTGCTGGCGGTGTGGAAGAAGGGGTGGGACTTCACCGTTCGCACGATCGTCGCCATCGCCCTGGTGTCGGGCTTCTCGGTCGTGCACGAGACGTTCTTCGTCGTCGGTGAACTCAACCCGGTCTACGGCACCCTCGCCGGCAACCTCATGGCCGGCATCGGACTGCTCATCGTCTTCCGCCACGGCGGGAGCCTCGGCGGGTTCAACATCGTCGCCCTCGTCGTGCAGGATGCCACCGGCATCCGCGCCGGATGGACGCTCATGGTTTTCGACGTCCTCGTCGTGCTGGCAGCGCTTTTCGTGGTGCCCTGGCCGAACGTCCTCATGAGCGCGGCAGGTGCCGTGCTGCTGAATCTCGTGCTGGCGCTCAACCACCGCCCGGGGCGCTACATCGGGCGGTGACCTGCGGTCATCGCTGGCACACGGGGCACCAGAAGGCGTTGCGCTCGGCCGTCGGGCGCGCGCCGAGTGCCCCGGCCCGCACGAGCGTGCCGCAACGCCGGCAGGGTTTCGCCTCGCGGCCGTAGACCCACATGCCGCGGCCCGGCCGGGCGTCGCCGGTGAAGACCCGGCGTGAGCGGTCGCGGTTCGTGCGGATCATCCGCGCGGCGGTGTCGATGAGCGCCGGCGCGTCGACTTCGGTCCCCGGCGTGGTGGGCAGGATGCCGCGGACGAACAGCACCTCGTTGGCGTAGACGTTGCCGAGCCCCGCCACGTTGCGCTGATCCAGCAGTGCCACGTGCACCGGCCGGGAGTCGGCGCCCACGCGTCGTGCCGCCTCGGCGGCGTCCCAGTCCGCCGCAAGCGGGTCGGGGCCGAGGCGGCCGACGACGCGCGCCTCGTCGGCAGTGGGCAGCACCTCGACCATGGCGAGGTCGAACCCCACGGCATCCGCCCGCTCGTTGCCGACGATGGCGCGGGCGGTGTACCCCGGCCGGCGCCACCGGCCGCCGGTGGGGTAGACGTGCCATTCGCCCTCCATCTTGAGGTGGGAGTGCAGCGTCGCCCCGCCCGCGCGCAGCAGCAGGTGCTTGCCGCGCGGCACCACCTCGCTCACCGTCTCGCCGCGGAGGTCGGCGGTGGCGCTGCCGGGAACCCGGATGTCGAACCGCGTGATCTCGTGACCGGCGAGGGCGTCGTGCAGGGTCCGCGCGGTGCGGTAGACGGTGTCGCCCTCAGGCATCCGCAGCCCCGGTGTGCGCGGCGCTCTGCGGTTGGCGCAGCGCGGTGCCCGCGGTGACCTTGCGCAGGGTGAGCCCGCGGGTCGCCTCGACGAAGCCGGCCGCCCGCAGCGCCCGGCCGACGGCGGTGCCGTAGACGAACTCGCCGTTGACCTGCTCGATGGTGAGGGTGTCGAGCCGTCGCGTGCGGGAGGTCTCGACGAGGTGGGCGGCGGCGGCGGTGAGCTGCGCCTCGTCGTCGGTGAAGGCCAGCGCCGAGCGGCCGCCGCGCTCGAGGTACAGCGTGAGCGCCCCGTCGACGAGCACGACGAGGCCACCCGCCTTGCGGCCGGGCCGGTGTGTGACGCCCTCCAGCGGCGGCCAGGCCAGCGCCGCGCCGTAGGGGTTGGCGGGATCGGTCGCCGCGAGGGTCACCGCCTTCAGCGGTGCGGGGTCCGAGAGGCCCGCGAACTCGCGCAGGCGGTCGACCGTCGCCGAGGCGGCGAACTGCGCGGCGCCCAGCTTCTCGATGACGTAGCCGCGGCGGCAGTGGCCCGCCTCTTCGAACCCGGCCAGCACCCGGTAGGTCTGCGCGAAGCCGCCTGGCACCCCTTCGGCCTGCACGCTGCCGCGGGTGACGACGCCGTACCGGTCCAGCAGCAGGCTCGCCGTGGCGGTCGCCCGCGCCGAGGGATTGGACTCGGGCTCGGGCAGCAGTGACCAGCGGCCGCCGAGCGCGGGCGGACGCGGCGGCGTGGCGCCGGGGCGGGGGAGCGCCATGCCGCGGTACAGCCGCGCCCGCGGCGTGCGGCGGGCGGTGCGGTGGGCCTGCGAGCCGCCGCCGAGGAGCGTGCGCACCGGGGCGAAGGTGTCGTTGGTGACGCGGCCCCGCCAGGTGAGGTCCCAGAGCGCCTCGATGACGGACTGCTCGTTCTCGGCATCGGTCAGCTGACGCAGTTGCGCCGCGAAGTACGCACCGCCGCCGGCCAGGGCGGTCACGATACGCGCCGCCAGGGCGTCGGGATCGGCCTCGCCCGCCTCGGCCCCGTCGTCGTCCGGTGCGAGCAGGGTCAGCGGAGCCGTGTCGGTGACGTGCAGGGCGATCCAGCCGTCGCGGCCGGGAAGGGACCCGTGGCCGGACCAGAGGATCTCGCCGGTCGCGGTCAGCTCGTCGAGCATGCCCGGGGCGTAGTCGCGCACCCGCGACGGCAGCACGAGCGACTCCCAGGCGCTGGCCGGAATGGGCACACCGGCGAGCTGCTCGACGACCGCCACCACCCCGTCGAGTCCCTCGAGTGGGCGGGTGACGTGCTGCCACACCGGCAGGAACCGCGCGTATGCCTCTGGCGAGACCGGCTCCACGCTGCCGCGAATCGCGGCGAGTGACCGCATGCGCAGCCGCCGCAGCACCTCGGTGTCGCACCAATCGCCCTCGTCGGCCGCAGCGGATGACGAGCCGCGCCCGCCAGGGTCGGGGAGGAAGAAGCCGCTTTGGACCCGACCCTGCGACTCCAGCCGCTGCAGCGCCTGCCGGGCGACGGCCTGCCCGAGTCCCAGCCGTACGGCGACGTCGGACGCGCGGAACGGCCCGTGCGTGCGGGCGTGGCGGGCGACGAGGTCGGCCAGCGGATCGGCGACGGGTTCGAGGAACGCCGTCGGCAGACCGACGGGGAGGGCTGTGCCGAGCGCGTCGCGCAGGCGCCCGGCATCCTCGATCGCCGCCACGCGCTGCGCCCCGCCGATCGTGACGCGGATGGCCCGCCGTGCCTGCACCAGCGCGTCGAGATGGGCGGTCGCCTCGGCCACCGCCGCGCCGTCGCCGGGTGCATCGACATCGAGCCGCTCGGCGACCTCGTCGGCATCGAGGGGCCCGAGCAGCCGCAGCAGGTCGGCGACCCCCTCGACACCCCGCGCGCGCCGCTCGGGGTCGAGTCGCTGCACCTCCCGCTCGAACTGCGCGATGACGTCGGGATCGAGCAGCTCCCGCATCTCGATCTTGCCGAGCAGCTCCGCCAGCAACGCCGGGTCGACCGACAGTGCGGCGGCGCGGCGCTCGGCCAGCGGCGAGTCGCCCTCATACATGAACGCGCCGACGTAGCCGAACAGCAGATCGCGGGCGTAGGGCGACGGCGAGGCGGGGTCGGTCTCGACGAGGCGGATGCGGCGGTCGCCGATCGACCGGGCGATGCGCAGCAGGGCGGGGAGGTCATAGACGTCCTGCAGCACCTCGCGGAGGGTCTCGAGGATGATCGGGAAGGTCGGATGCCGCCGCGCGACTTCCAGCAGCTGCGCCGACCGCTGGCGCTGCTGCCAGAGCGGAGCGCGCTTGTTCGGGTTCAGACGTGGCAGGAGCAGGGCCCGCGCCGCGCACTCGCGGAAGCGCGAGGCGAACAGGGCGGAGCCGCCCACTTCGTCGGTGACGATCTGCTCGAGCTCCTCGGGGTCGAAGACGAAGAGGTCGGCGCCGGGCGGCTCTGCCGCGGCATCCGGCACGCGGGCGATGATGCCGTCGTCGCTCGCGACGGCCGCGCCCTCGACACCCAGGCGCTCGCGGATGCGGGCGTTGACCGCCAGCGCCCACGGGGCGTGCACGTGCATGCCGTACGGGGAGTGCAGGATGATGCGCCAGTCGCCGACCTCGTCGCGGCCGCGCTCGACGGTCAGCGTGCGGTCGGTGGGAAGGCTTCCTGTGGCCTCGCGCTGCTCGGCGAGGTAGCCCAGCAGGTTGCCGATCGCGTTGTCATCGAGGCCCGACTCGGTCAGGCGCGCGACGGCTTTGTCGTGCGGGGCGGCGGACACTTCGCGCGAGAACCTCCCCAGCGCTTCGCCGAGCTCGGCCGGGCGGCCGAGGCCGTCACCGTGCCAGAAGGGGAGCTTTCCGGGCTGCCCGAACGCGGGCACCACGTTGACGCGGTCGTGGGTGATCTCGACGATGCGCCAGCTGGTCGTCCCGAGGGTGAACACGTCGTTGACCCGCGACTCGTAGACCATCTCCTCGTCGAGCTCGCCGACGCGGGCGTTGCGGGACTCGCCGGCGACGAACACGCCGAACAGGCCGCGATCGGGGATCGTGCCGCCGCTGGTGACTGCGATCCGCTGGGCACCCGGGCGCCCGGTCAGCGTGCCGTGGTCGCGGTCCCAGACGATGCGCGGGCGCAGCTCGGCGAATTCGTCCGAGGGGAAGCGGCCCGCGAGCAGATCCAGCGTCGCCTCGTATGCCGAGCGCGGCAGGGTGCGAAACGGCGCGCTGCGGCGCACGGTGTCGAACCAGCCCTCGACGTCGATCGGGCCGGTC
>NZ_JANJFJ010000041.1:0-22329 GCF_024626565.1 Microbacterium sp. zg.Y909 | reverse complement strand
GCTCGTCTTCGCAATCACCACAGGAGTCTTCTCATGACCGCCAGCGCCCAATCGCGTGAAATGATCCAGATCGCCGCGCAGGCCGCAGATGCGACCGGCGGAGAGGACATCGTCGCGCTTGACGTTTCCGAGCCGCTGCCGCTCGTCGATGCCTTCCTCATCGTGTCCGGCAACAGCGAGCGCAATGTCGCCGCAATCGCCGACCGCATCGAGGAGAAGCTCCTCGAAGCGGGACACAAGCGCCTCCGCCGCGAGGGGCGTGAGCAGGCCCGGTGGATTCTGCTGGACTTCGGTGACCTCGTCGCGCACGTCTTCCACCAGGAGGAGCGCGTGTTCTACGGCCTCGAGCGACTGTGGAAGGACTGCCCGGTCATCCCGGTAGAGCTCCCCGCCACCACGTCGGCCGACTGAGGCTCACTGCAGGCAGAACTCGTTGCCCTCGGGGTCGCGCAGCTGGTAGTACAGCTCGGGCCACGGGCCCCAGTTCTGATCGACGAGTCTGACGACCTCGGCACCCAGCGCGACCAGTCGATCCTTCTCGGCATCCAGCTGAGCGCGGGTAGGTCGCCCTTCGGCGACCGTCTGCACGTCCAAGTGCAGCCGGTTGCGTCGCCGCTTCGGCCCATCGGCGTGGTGGAAGAAGAGTCTGGGGCCGACGCCGGCCGGGTCTTCGGCGAGAGCGCGCGTGCCGAGATCCTCCTCGGTGAGCCCGGCGTCGAGCAGCTGCTGCCGCATCGGATCCTCCCACTCCAGGGGCGGATAGCCGAAGACTCCCGCCCAGAAATGGGAGAGCGCGCGCGGGTCGTCCGCGTAGAAGGTGATATTGCCCAGGGTTGCCATACCGCACCTCTTCCGATCGAATGCGGGTCACTCTACGGACACGCCCGGACATCGCAGCGGATTCGGTTCCCCGCGCCGAGGTGTTGTAGGCTTAACGAGTTGCCGCGCGAAAGTGCGAGCATCGTCTGGGCCTGTGGCGCAGCTGGTAGCGCACCTGCATGGCATGCAGGGGGTCAGGGGTTCGAGTCCCCTCAGGTCCACCAAAACTCCCGGTAAAGCCCTAAATCTTCGCTCCCTGATCAGGGAGTTTGAATGTTTGGTAGTCGTTTACTGGACACTTCGCCGATTCGTCCCGGCACGATCTCGGGGCTTCTCGGAGGATCTGGACGCCTCGCGGTAGCTCACGCGCACCTTCGCGATATGGACGGCGTTGCTCGCCGAGCTTTACCAGGACCAGGGGCGAACCGCCGACGCCGATCGCGCGCTCGAGAGGCGCCGCCGTCTCGATGATCAGGGGCCGGATACTCCGACCCTGGCATGACTCGCTCGGGCCAGGGGGTGCACGGGTGCGTTGAGAGCTGACCAACATCGGTGCAGCTGAGGGGCTCCATCAACGGAGCGGAATCAGGCGATCTAACCCGCCCCTTCGAAGTACACGTCTCGGCGATATGCGTGCCCGAACGCTGCATCGCCGGGGGAGGACACTCGCGTTGTCTCCGTCCTCCAGACATCGTTGCGGCGGGTGCTGCGTCGGCGTACACGCCGCCTGACGGCCTCGGGTATCCGGGTCACACGGCGCTATCGCCCTCACTCGAGAAAGGCTTGGTGCGACGTGATCGCGCACGCTCGAGAGTGTCGGCCGTGCGACCGGCGGTGAGATTCAGGCCGAGCGGAAGACAACGCATGGCCTTCTTTCAGAACGGCCGCGTGGTGCAGCCGGTGATTCCTGACGGCGTACTCACGAGCGGCGGCAACGTTGTCGCTTCGTTCGAAGCGAAGTACACGAACCCGATGCACATCCCAGCCGAAGGTCACATCTACCAGACGCTTGCTGCAGCGGGTGTGCTTGACGCACCGCTAGCTTTCTTGATCTATCCATCCGATGCGCCCCTTCAGGTCTACGACGTGAAAGCCCGCGGCAATCAAGAAATGAAGCTCGCGACTCTCGGTCTGGACTTGTACGGCTACCGCCGTGACGGCGGCGCGGAGGAACGGGCATCCAAACTGCTCGACGTGATGAATTCGCTTGCGCCGGTTCCGAGCTAGATAGAGCGGTTCCGTCGTTCGGCCCGATGACCGTGTCGGAGAAGTCGATTTCCCGAGGTCGTGTGGAGCTGTCGCCGCAGAGTCCGCTGACTCCGTTGCATCGAGATTCGCAAGCACGCGGGTTACAAGCTCGTCCTGGGTCAAGCCCGTCAGATGAGCCAGGCTGTCGAGAAGAGCGCGAAACGGCTTGAACCAGTACCAGAGCGTGTCATCGAGGTCCACGACGAGGAGGCTTGCAGTTGGGTGACTCACGTTCACAATAGGGACGAGCTGTGACACTGCATCCGACGGGATCACCCGTGGCTCCTCGTCGGCATCGGCTGCCCAACCGGCAAGCGCCTGAGAACCACGACACGACACGCTCTAGCGCAGCACTTGCACGAGCAGTAGGTTTCGCTCAGGTGCGCTGACGCACGCTGTCGCTCGGTGTCGATCCGGCAGAGCGCCTCGGGGAAAGCGAGCTTCAGCAAGAGGCTTGCTGCCAATTGAGCCCGGCCTACGGAGGAAGTTGTGGCGAAGGCAGTTGAGGATGTGGCGACGCGGTCCAAGTTGGCGCTCTACATCTGCGTAGTTGGAGTGGTCGGAATTACCGCCGTCTCCATTGTCTTGCTTGTCTGCTCGGACAACGAGAGTCGCCCCGAGATGGCTCGCCTGATATTTGCCGCAGTCCTACCCTTGTTTGGCACTTGGATAGGTACGGTGCTCGCATTCTACTTCGCCAAAGAGAACCTGCAGGCGGCGAGCGACACCACGCTGAAGACTCTTGAGATGTCGGGCACCTTTACGCAGGAAACCAAGGTCAAGGATGTCATGACCCCGTTGGCTCTTATTTCGCCACTACGTCGAGTTCCCGACAAGGCGGCAGCCGGGAGCGTCGCGCTGAGAGGCCTCTATCAAGCAATGAAAGATAGTAAGAACAGCAGGGTGCCAATCATCACAAACGGTGACATCGTTCTGATGGTGGTGCACGAACCCGATATCGATAAGTTCGCGCAACTCGAAGGCGTCAAGTCCGCGGAGTTGGCAGATAGCGAAACAATAGCGACCCTGCGAGGCAACGAAGACCTCAAGCGGGCTGTGGATACCTTCTCAGCTGTAGGCGAGGGCGCGACGCTTGGAGAAGCACGTGAAGCGATGAACCGCGTGCCTGGGTCAAAGGACGTGTTCGTTACGTCCAATGGCAAGAGCTCCGGGAAGATTCTGGGGTGGCTCACGAACTCGGATCTGGCGAGGATGTCCTAGCAGGACGACGGTCCCGCGGGAACAGGCCTCAGCGTCAGAACAGCGCGCGGAATACTGTCGCCGCTTCGACAACCTGAACGCCGACCGCTGCGTATGGTTCGTCGGCCGGCCACCTTCCCGAAGCTCCTGTCGCTCCGAGTCGCCAACGGCAAGCCGGCGCCGCGGACGATGCGGATCCCCGCTGGGCTCGTCGACGCCACCGGGAAGATCGACGAGGCGCGGCTCGCCACGCTCCCGACCGGGCAGCAGCAGCGGCTGCGGGATCTGGCGCGCTCGAACTTCAGCTGAGCACCCGAACGAAGCGCCGGACGACGTTGTTCGTCCGGCGCTTCGTCGTTCGTGGACGGGATCGCGAACCGCGGGGAGCGGCGCGGCGGGAACGGCGCGCACGCGAGGCGTGACAGCGAGACGTGACCAACGCGACGCGCAACGGGAACGGCACACGGCACGGCGCAAACCGCAAGCTGACGGGCCGACAACACGAACCCGGCGGGAACGGGACAAGGGAGAGGAACGGCGAGACGGCTGGCCGGCTGCAGGCTAGCTAGCAAGCAGGCAAGGGAACTAGCAGCTAGCGGACTACCTAGCGAGCTAGCTAGCAAGCGGGCGAGGGAAGTAGCTAGCGCACTAGCCAGCGAGCTACGGCGGTCTCGTCGAGGATGGCTACCCGAGGAGATCCACCGATCCAGCATCGAATGTTCCCGTTTCCACCCACATCCGGACTCCGGCGCGGACGCCCTGTTCGTGGGCCATCTCAGTTATGGGCGGGCCGTGGTGCGTGTGGTCATCCCCTCCGTAAGGAGCCTCCTCCATTTCCACCAGTCGCCGCACCGTCTCGACAACCCAGGCTTCGACCCCCGCCTTATCAGCCCCGCTCGTGATTGCTGCAGCATGAAGCGCACCCTCTACGCGCTGTCCCGCCCGCCAATCGTCTGTGTGGGAACCGCGACTCGCCAAGTACGCATCGACAGCCGGTATGAACTCCCCGCGTCGCGAACGGGCGCGGTCAGCGCGTTCCGCGTCCAGAGCTCTTCTCGATTGGCAGACCGCGATGACGGAGACGGCGATGGTACCCACTGCGGTTAGAAGCCCGCCGATTACTCCGAGCCCTGGGATACCCGCCTCGGTCCACCAGTCGTAAGCCCACATCTCCGGCGGCCGACCCGTCGGCGTCCAAATCCAAGCGAGCATGCGGTCATCTTAGGCACGGGATCAGCAAGCGCGAGCAGGTCTTCAACGTGCGCACAGCGAGCCGCCTCGATTCTGAGTCTGACTTCCTGCCTCAATATCCGTGGCAGTTGTGCATCGGCTGGCCCGGCCGCGGCACCCTCGACGGCCACGAGTACAAGCCTGCGGACGAACTGCTGTTGGAGTACGCGACGGAAGCGGCTCGTGAGCTTCAGTCCACGAGACCCCGTCGGTCGCGATAGCACGGGGCTTCCCCTCCCCACAGGTGGGGTCCGATCTCCGTCCGGTACCGCGCATGGCCACGGTGAGCGGCGGCATCCTCAAGAACTTTCACGCATACACGGCATCGCTCGACGCTCCGGAGGCGTTGAGCACAGAGGCGTGCCGGCGTCTACCCGACGATCTCGTACTCGTCGGAAAGTTCAAGTGGGACCTCCACATCGATGCACTCGCCTACAGCGTTCATCAGCGTTACTAGCGACTCCCGCTGCGCCTCCGTCGCTCCGTAGGCCGCCCGTTGCACGCCCACATACGCTGCGATGCAACTGTCGCTATCGCGGTCATCGGCGAGCATGCCGACTCCGTCGCAGTAGGCGGAGCCCAGCAAGTACACCTCCGCTAGAGCGGCCATGTCGCGCGCAGGCACCGTGCCCCGTTCTTCAAGGAGAATGGCGGCCGCTCCCAAGTCATCCGCCATCTCCGCTACGTACATCTGACACTCCCGGCGGCCGTCGTCTCGCGCTCGCGCCCTTTCGTTGGACGCGATCTGCTCCGCTGAACTCTTCTGCTCAAGGTTCGCGTAGATGCCAATGGCGCCGATGAGAAGCGACACGAGCACGCCGCCCAAAGCGATTAGGCCCTGCCTCTTACGGTCTTGCCTCTCATCCAGGACGTCGAGTTGCGTCGCCTGCTTTGCAGCGAGCGAAGCGCGATAGGCGTCGTTCCGCGTACGTCTGCCCGGTGCGCGTTTCAATGGCGTCTTCGCCGCCGATTTCTCCTCAGGACTCTGATCGGTCATCAGCGCCCCCTCCCGCATCGGATGAACGCGAAGCTAGACCTGTGGCAGGTTCCCCACAAGAGCGAATGCGGTGTCCAAGAGCGGGAGCACGACGCTACGTGATTGATGCCGCCTCTGGGCAGCGGAGCACTGGCACTTGCGTCTCACGCACGCCTGCCGCATTCGCGCCCGACCGAAGCGCTCGCCCAGGATAAAGATCCTCACGGCGCTCACGACCGTCATCAAGCTGGTCGACGATTGGGGCTTGAAAGAGCTGCTGCCGTGCGCCACTGCTGGACGCACACGCTGAGAGCAACTTCACCGCCTTCAGCCACGAGCTGAGCGAGATGGACAGGGGGGCGCGGATCTTCGCCTGACCCGAACGCGACGCGGCGGGGCGCTGGACGATGGGAGCGTACGGCTCAGATGGACCCGCCAAATCGTCCAACGGGCTGCTGGACAATTGCGCGGCGGGGCGTTCCCGTGGGGTTCAGGGGGAGATAGGGCAGTGAGTGCCGGGTACGGGGGGCCTTTGTGCTGCCACGACGGGGCCTGTCTCGCGGCGTCGCGCATAGTGCGGGGGAACTGGCTAATCCGTGCACCGCCGAGTACATGGATGTCGAGGCCGAGAAGGAGTATCACCCCGACCGTCCAGGAGGACATCATGACCGACACCATCGACCGCGACTTCGACCTCGCAGGCGGCACCCTCGCCCTCACCGAGGACGGCTGGGAGCTCTCCGGCACCAGCGGCGACGCGGAGGGCTTCCCGGAGGAGTTCGTCAAGGACCAGGCCTTCGACAGCATCACGGGCGTGCTGGAGGCCATCGCTGTGTACCGCTACGCGACCTACGCGACCCTGCCGACCAGCATCGACCAGCAGATCAGCGGTGCGGGCTCCATCGAGGACCTCGGCGAGGGCTTCGACGGGTGCGAGACGCTGGACGAGGCCCGGACGTTCGCCACGAACGTCATCCGCCACTACGAGCTCATCCAGCAGGAGGCCGACGACATCTGGGACGTTCTGTGCGACGAGGTCAGCTGGGAGGTGCGTACGACGGCGGAGGCCAAGGCCCGCAACCTCATGCGCGGCTACTGAGCCGCTGACAGAGAAGGCCCCAGTCCTCGGACCGGACAGACAGCAGAACGCCCCCGCTTCGGCGGGGGCGTTCTGCTGTCTGCGGGCTCGATGTCGAGGATGCTTCTCCTCGGGGGCGAGGTAGGCGCGTTGTCGTTGTCCCCCCGCCGGATTCAGTGCCCGCATTCAGTGCCCGCATTAGCGGCCGATTGCCCGGATTAGTGCCCGGATGGGATTCCGCGCGATCACGGGCCCGACCTGGGAGATCCGCGTCGTTTCAAGGCAAAACGGGGCGACTACAGGATCGCTAGGGTAGGCGTATGATACTTCGACCAATTCCAGGGGGTCAGGGGTTCGAGTCCTCAGGTCCACCAAAACTCCCGGTAAAGCCCCAAATCTTCGCTCCCTGATCAGGGAGTTTGAATGTTTGGTAGTCGTTTACTGGACACTTCTCCGGTTCGTCCCGGCGCGATCTCGAGTTTTCGCGGAGTAGCTGGACGCCTCGCGGTCGTTCAGGTGCACCTTCGCGGCATGGACGGCGTTGGCGCTTCGGACGCGGGACACCCTCTTGTCGGGCAGACACGAATCGCATAGTCGACCTCGGCGGGAAAGACCTTGGTGACATCGACGTCCTCGCCGCCCCTCCAGAGACGCGGTCCATCATCGCCGTGGAAGCGAAGGACTTTGAGATCGCGCGGACCGCGGCCGAGATCGCCAACGCGTTGGAGAAGCTGTTCTCCGGAAAGTCGTCCCTATCGAACCCAGTCACGGGAGGTTTCGTTTCGGGGAAGGACCTCCTCGGTCCCTCCCGCGGTGCTCCTCCGTTCGTTTGGAAGACGTGTTGGGGTTGGGGACGATCGCGATTCGTCCTCGGTGTGAGCGACTGTTCGCGGCCAGTCGCCACCGACGCCAGCCAGATGGCACGCCCCCGGGAACGGCGCGAGTGACCCGGCATCACGCGTTGCCCATGGGTCACGATTCGCAGTCGCAGCTGTACGGGGCGAGTGGGGGTCTTTCGCAACTAGGCGGCGCCTCCTATCGTGCACGCATGGCCAACGCACAGCTATCTCCAGGGTTCATCGCCCCTCCCGCTGAGTGGACGGCCCCCAATGCCGCGGGGCCCTTCGATGACATGGTCGCTGTGCCGGGCTCACAGGCGCTGACCTATCTCGAAATCGCTCTTGCTGCCAGTGCAGAGGGCTCAAGCCTGCTGATGCGGCCGTCGCATTCTGACTATTTGGCGGGCGTGATCGAGACCGCGCGCGCGCTGGACGTGGATATCCGGGAGGTCGCCGGTACTGGGCCTTTCGGCCCGGATCTGGTCGTCGATCCGCCCGCTACGCTCGCCAGCGATGCGGTGTTGAGCATCAGCCAGCCCGACCTCGTTGCCCCCATCGCTGTCGGCCTGGCCGGCCTCGCCTCGGGCAGTGTGACCGTGACAATTCCCGAGAGCCGTTCGCGCCGTCCGATGGGCGAGGCGATCACGGTTCTACGCAGCATCGGTTGCGACATCAACGACGCGGGCAAATGGACTGTGCCGCTGACCGTGCACGGGCGCGGACACATACGGGGTGGCCACGTGGAGATCGACGTCAACCGTTCATCCCAGCTTGTCCAAACGCTGCTGCTGGCCGCTCCGCGGTTCGACGTCGGTCTGACGCTGCGCCACGTCGGCCAACCGCTGGGAAGCCTCCCCGACATCGACATGACGGTCGAAGCACTCCACCGCCGCGGCGTGTACGTCGACCAGCCGACACCTACCGAGTGGATCGTTCCTGCGGGCCCGGTACGGGCCAGAGCCGCGACCATTGAGCCCGATCTGTCACTTGCGGCACCGTTCGTCGCCGCCGCGATGATAGCCGGCGGGCGCGTATCCGTCCCAGCATGGCCCGCTCATTCAGCGCAGCCAGCCGCCCGGCTCGCCGAGATTCTGGTGCTGATGGGAGCACGCGCACGCCGACGGGGCGGAGCTTTGACTGTCACCGCTGGTGCCGAGCGCATCATCCGGCGTGCGCGCGTCGATGTGTCGGAGATCAGTGAACTCACCCCCATCCTGGCCGCCCTCGCCGCCTTCGCGGACGGGCCGTCGACTTTCACCGGACTGAAGCCGCGCACCGGGAACGAGAGCACGCACATCGACGCACTAGTGGACAATCTTCGTGCCATCGGCGGTGAGGTGGAGGAACTACCTGACGGTATCCGCGTGGTTCCGCGCCCACTGACCGGCGGGGTGTGGCGAGCCGACCATGATTACCACGTCGCCACCGCCGGAGCACTGATCGGACTTGCTGTACCCGGCGTCACCGTCGACGACATCCGTTCGGCGACTGCAGACCTGCCGGAGTACACGAAGATGTGGGAGCACTTGGTGCGCGGTTCCCGTGCCCGATAACGGTCCATGAGCGGGAGAAGAACGGCTGACCGGCATCAGGGTCAAGACATGCCTGCCCACCGTGAGCCCTCCTGGCCCAAGACCTCGCTCGAACAACTCCCACTGCACGTCGTGAACGCCCGATACCGCGAACCCGTAGACCTCACCTTGTAAGCGTCCCGAGAGCCTCACCGAACACATGGGAGACACGCCCTAACGCCAATCATCCTCGTCGAAGTCGGCACAGGCGGGCCGATCGGTCTTGTCGTAGCAGAAGCCGACGACAAACCCACGATCGAGGAGGTCGCTGCATCGGCATCCATTCCCGTCGGTGCTGCGCAGACGGCCCACGCTGTCTGCTGCGATCTCCTCGATCCGCGAGTCGCTATGCTCGCCGGAAGAATGCCGGAAGCTACGTGGAGGCACGTGAGTCATGCGCGGTCTGGGGTGGTTCGTCGCCGCGGCCGCGATGGCTGGTGGAGTCGCGGCGGCGCTGTTTCTTCCCGTGCGCTTTCCGCGGCCTGGCGGCGAGTTGCGGATCGGTACGACGACTCGACAGTGGGTCGACCGCTCCCGACCGGAGATCTTCTCCCACGACGACGATGAAGCGCGTGAGCTGTCGGTGCAGATCTGGTACCCGACGGGCCAAACCGGGGGTGCACGAAGCAGATACCTCCCGGATGCCCACGTGGTGTTCGCTTCTCTGCTGGATGCATTGCGGGAGGTGACCTCAGGGCGGACATCACCGCCGTCGTTCCTGTTCCGAAAGCTCGCCGTGTCGAGGACGCACGCGTTCGTCGACGTGCCCCCGCTGCCAGGAACCACGTTCCCCGTGATCGTCTCACTCTCGGGATTCGGTGGTTTCCGTACGGCTAACACCATCCTCATCGAAGAACTCGTCTCACGCGGCTACATCGTCGTCGCGATGGATCAGCCCTACGTGTCCGCCAGGACGCAACGAGCCGATGGTCGGGTCGTGAAGATGAAGCGACGAGGGCGACTCTACGACGATCATCCGCGCTCGCGGATACTCGCCCATCTGGCCGCCGACGTGAGCTTCGTTCTCGATACGTTGAAGAGTGATCCCGATCTTGGCCAGCGCGTGGATGCGTCGCGAGCCGGCGTCATGGGGGTTTCTCTCGGTGGAACCGTTGCGGCAGTCGCGGCCTCAGAAGACGAACGGATCGCAGCGTGCCTCATGATGGACGCCGCCATGCCGGATGACGTCGCGACCAGAGGTTTGCCCTGCCATGCGCTGTGGTTGACCCGGCCCGCGGAGGACATGCGACGTGAACGCCGCCACGCCGGCGGTTGGCCAGACCCGGTCATCGCGGAGACCATCGGATCGATGACCGCTACCCTCGAGCATCAACGCGCGGTACCGGACAGCTCGTCAGCATTCCCGGCATGTACCACATCGACTTCACCGACGCCCCGCACTGGTTCCCCTGGGCGCGATGGGTGGGACTGTCGGGACGCATCGGCGCAGGCAGAGCCCAGAGCATCGTCGCTCAGCACGCCGATTCATTCTTCGATTCGGCGCTCCGCGCACGCAATGCGAGTGCGCTCTGACAGCCGCCGAGATCAGGCGTGCCGCCGCGACTGTCCGATCGGACAGGCGCGACTGTCCCCGCGGCCGGGGCGCGCACCGGCGCCCGCGAGCACGCTGGGGACATGGACATCACACAATCACCCCCGATCGAGGCGCGTGCCCTGCGGAAGAGCTTCCGCGGCCGCGTGCGCGTCGACGACGTCACCTTCACCGTCGGCTCCGGTCGCATCACCGGACTGCTCGGCCCCAACGGCGCCGGCAAGACCACCACCATCCGCATGCTGCTGGGCCTCGCGGCACCGGCATCCGGCGACGCGCTCGTGTTCGGGCGCCCGTACCGGGAGCTCGAGGCTCCCGGCCGCACCGTCGGCGCCGTGCTCGACTCGGGCGGATTGCACCCGTCCCGCAGCGGCCGCACCCACCTGCGCATCGTCGCGGCGCGTTCCGGCATCCCTGCCGCCAGGGTCGATGAGGTGCTCGCCGAAGTCGGCATGACGGCAGACGCCGACCGACGCGCCGGGGGCTACTCGCTGGGAATGCGCCAGCGCATCGCCCTGGCATCCGCCCTGCTCGGCCAGCCCCGCATCCTCGTGCTGGATGAGCCGGCGAACGGGCTCGACCCGACCGGCATGCACTGGCTCCGCCAGCGTCTGCGGGCCTTCGCGGATGCCGGTGGCTCGGTGCTCCTCTCCTCGCACCTGCTGTCGGATGTGCAGGACATCGCCGACGACATCGTGATGATCGTCGACGGCTCGGTGGCGGCGGCATCGTCGCTGCAGGACGCGCTCGACGCATCGGACGGCGACCTCGAGGGCTTCTACCTCGCTGTCGCCGACGGCCGGGCGGGGGTGCGCTGATGCTCCGTGCAGAACTGCTGAGCCTGGTCAGCACCACCTCCGCCAGGATCACCGCGGTGCTCGCCGTGGCGGGACTGCTCGCCACGCAGATCACCTTCGTCTCGCTGATACCCGCCATCGTGCGGGGCGACATCGGCGCCGCCGAAGGCGCGGCCGACGACATGCCCGCGTTCGACCTCGCCTCAGGGGCGACCCAGCTCGACGCGCTCAGCCCGCTGGGAGCGTCGATGAGCGCAGGATCGGTCGGGATAGCGATCCTCGCAGTGGCGATCCTCGGCGTGCTCGCCGGAACGAGCGACTACCGCTTCGGCGGCATCGTCACCGCGGCGCTCGCGGCTCCCCGCCGCTGGCGCATCGTCGCCGCCAAGGCCGGCGCGTCCGGCGTTGCAGGGCTCGCACTGGGCGCGACACTCGTCGGCGTGAGCGCGGCCGTCCTGGCGATCACGCTCGCGGTCACCGGTGCGCCGTTCGCCGTCGACGTCGCGGAGGCCGCGGCAGTGCTGGGACGAGGCGTCGTGGCGGTGACCTGCCTCGTGCTCATCGGGCTCGCGGTGGGCCTGCTCACCCGCAGTCAGCTCGGCGGCGTGCTCGTCGTGCTGACGGTCATGCTCACCGAGCCGCTGATCACCGCCGTCGCCGCGCTCGCCACCGGCACCGTGCCGGTGTGGACGCAGCTGCTTCCCGTGGCCCTCGCCCACGCGACGATCGGCGCCGGCCCGGCGCAGCTCTCGCCCCTGGTCGCCGGCGGCATCCTCGTCGGGCTGACGCTCGTGGCGCTCGCAGCGGCCACGATCGCCGTCCGGCGACGTGACATCTGATCCGCAGACAGGGAAAGGACACGACATCATGAACGACACCACCACCACGGCGGCATCCACAGGTCGCCCTCCGCTGCGGGTCTGGATCGCGCTGGCAGCGGTCCTCGCGCTCGCTGTGGCCGCCCTCTCGGCCGGCGCCTGGTTCCGCACCTCGGCAGGCTCGTCCGCCGAATCCGCTCTCGAAGAGCGACTCCAGAGCTTGGTCGACGCCGGCTACCCCGGGGTGCTGGCTTCGGTGACGCGGGCAGACGGCGAGCGGATCGATGCCACCATCGGCGAGGTCGGGGAGCTCCCGGCCGAGCCGGAGGTGCGTATCGGGAGCAACACGAAGATGTTCGTGGCGACCGTCGTGCTGCAGCTCGCCGAAGAAGGACTCGTCGAGCTCGACGAGCCGATCGACGCCTACCTGCCCGGCATCGTCACGGGGGAGGGGATCGACGGCACCGCCATCACCGTCCGGCAGCTGCTGCAGCAGACGTCGGGACTGCCGGAGTACAGCAACGAGGTGGCCGCCGACGCGTTCGGAGTGCAGAACGTGTACATCTCGGCGCGCGACATGCTCGACATCGCGCTGAGCGAGCCCGCCGTCTTCGCCCCCGGCACCGAGTGGCGCTACACGAACACGAACTACATCGTCCTCGGTCTGCTCGTCGAGCGGGTCACCCAGCGGGCGCTGTGGGAGCAGATCGAGGATCGCATCGTGACCCCGCTGAAACTGCAGCACACCTATCTGCCGGGTCCCGGTGAACGAGAGCTGCGTGGGCCGCACCCGCCGGCCTTCCACGCGGACGAGCCGGGTCGGCTGCGGGAGATCACCGACATGGATCCGTCGTTCGGGTGGTCCGCCGGGGCGATGATCTCGACTCCGGGGGAGCTCAACGAGTTCATGCGGGCACTGCTGGCGGGGGAGCTGCTGTCGGAGGAAAGCATGGCACAGATGCAGGATGCCGTGGCGGCGCCCGATGACCTGTGGCCCGATGCGATGTACGGGCTGGGGCTGCAGAGCTTCCCGCTCAGCTGCGGGGGCATCGCATGGGGTCACGGCGGTGACATCCCGGGCACGCAGACCCGCAACGCCGTCGCTCCCGACGGCACCACCGCGACGATCGCCGTGACCGCCCTGCCGTGGGCGCTGGTGGATGCCGCGGACGAGGAGCTGCTGCTGGAGCAGTACCGCATCGTCGTCGACGCGCTCGATGAGACGCTCTGTGCGCGGTGATTCCGCCCCCGCGCCGGGTGCGGTCGGCCGTTCCGCGGCTCCGCACCCGGCGTGGTTGACTCATCGCATGGCCCACGCGAACACACGGCGACCCGGGGCGACCGTCCGCGCGGCGGTCGCCCCGGCGTTGACCGCGGCGCTCGCGGTCGGGTACGTCGGCATCGATCTCACCGGGGCGTTCGAGGATCAGTCCGCGGTCACCCTCCCGCCGATCGTGCACGGCGCCCTCGTGGCGCTGCAGGCGGTGGCGCTGCTGTGGCGGCACCGAGCGCCGAACGCCGTGGTGGTGGCGGTGGTCGCGCTGGACCTGATCATCCTCGCCACCAGCGGGGGCGAGCTGGGCGTCGGCGCCCTCGCGGTGATCATCGCCACCTACGCCGCGATGCGATGGGGAACCCCCCGCCGCGCCACGTATGGCGTGGTGGCCGGGGCCGCCGCGGCGACCGCCCTGGTCGGCGGTGTCGCCATGGCCGCCGTCGGTATGCCGTTTCTCCTCGTGCTGCTGGTGGCGCTCGCCCGCATCGTGATCCTCTACGCCCTCCCGGCGGCCGCCGCGGAATACATGCTCGGCCGCGAGCGCCTGGCCGACGCGGTGCAGCAGCAGAAGGCCGCGGCAGAGCGGGAGCGGCGGGCAGCTGCCGAGCGCGAGCTGCGCGCGGAGCGCACGGCTCTCGCCCGCGAACTGCACGACATCGCCGGCCACCACCTCAGCGGCATCATCGTGAGCGCGCAGGCGGCGGCGGCGCTCACGCGCTCCGACCCCGACGAGGCGCGCGCGACGCTGCAGACGCTGCAGCAGAACGCCCGCACCGCGCTTACCGACCTCCGCCGCACGGTCGGCCTGTTGCGCGAAGACGAGAGCGCCGGCGCCGGTCCCGACGTTCCAGGCCCGACGCCCGCGATCGCCGCCATCCCGGCGCTGGTCGATGCTGCACGGCGACGCGGACAGGACGTCACGCTGCGCTTGTCGGGCGACTCGCGGCCGCTCGGGGTGCTCGCCGAGACCGCCGCGTACCGCATGGTGCAGGAGTCCCTCGCCAACGCGGCCCGCCACGCGGCCGACGCCACCTGCGATGTGACGGTCGCGTACCGCCCCGATACGGTCGAGGTCGCGGTGCGCAACACCCCGCCGGCCGTCCCCACCGCCGCGCGCCGGGACGTCGACGCAGGCTTCGGGATCGCGGGCATGCGCGAGCGCGCCGACCTCGTCGGCGGCCGACTCGTCTCCGGCCCGCAGCCCGACGGCGGTTGGCTCAACCGCCTCACGATCCCCCTCGAGGCCGAACGGAGCGCACCGTGATCCGACTGCTCATCGCCGACGACCAGGCCGTCGTCCGCACGGGGCTCGCCGTCATCCTCGGCGCCGAAGACGACATCGAGGTCGTCGGGCAGGCGGAGGACGGGCGGCAGGCGGTGCAGCTGGCGCGCAGCCTTCAGCCGGACGTGGTGTGCATGGACATCCGGATGCCGGTGATGGACGGCATCGCCGCGACCCGCGAGATCACGGCGGACCCCGATCTCGACGTCGACGTGCTCATGCTGACGACCTTCGACGTCGACGACGACGTGTTCGCGGCCCTCGACGCCGGAGCGGCGGGCTTCCTCCTCAAAGGAGCGGACGAAGCGACCCTCGCCGGCGCGGTGCGATCGGTGGCCGCGGGGGAGGGGACACTCGACCAGCGCCTCACCCGGCGCATCCTTCACGAGTTCGTCGCCACCCGCCGAACGGCGCCCGCACCCCGCCCCCAGCCGGCCGTGCCGGCTCCCCTGACCGATCGCGAGGTCGACGTGCTGAGGCTGCTTGCCGAGGGGCTCTCGAACGCCGAGATCGCGGGGCGCCTGTTCGTCGAGCCGACCACCGTGAAGTACCACCTGGCCGGGCTGCTGCAGAAGACCGCGTCACGCGACCGTCTGCAGGCGGTGCTCTGGGGGATCCGCACGGGGCTGGTGCAGCCGGGGTGACCCGCCGACCGGCCCCGCCTGGGGCGAGCAGGCCAGCGCGTGGCGAGTTCCCTCACCGCGGGTTCGAAGTGCGGATGCCGGAAGGCGAAACCCGCCTCAGTGAGCATGCCGGGGACCACCCAGCGGCTCTTGAGCACGAGCTCTGGCTCGGTGCGCAGCACCCACATCGCCGGCTCCAGCATCCAGCGTCTGGCGGGGAGTCCGATCGGCACGGGACACCGCAGCGCGCGGTACGGAAGGCTCACCCGGCGGCGGTCGCGACGAGGGCTCTTGCCACCGCACGCGCGGACCGCACGTCCCATCGCCGACCACGCACGGGCTCCGGTCAGGGCGACCGACCTACACTGTCGGGATGCACCGATCCGGCCGTCTGCTGAGCGTCCTGGCGACCGTCGTGGCACTGGGCGCGGCCCTCACGCCTGCGACGGGCGCGAGGGCGGGCGAGGCATCCGCGCCACCGGCGTCGGCGACCGTGACGGCGGCCGACGGCGCTGCTGTCGAGGCACGCGCGCGCCAGCTGGTCGCCGCGATGTCGACCCGCGAGCGTGCGGCATCCGTCGTGATGGGGCACATCCCCACGAGCGACCCGAGCGCGCTGCGCGACTACATGACCGCGACCGGCGTGGGCGGGTTCATCCTCATGGGGTCCAACATCCCGGCCGATGAGGCGGCGCTGCGCGACGTCACCCGCGCACTCACCGTGGACCCGATGCTCCCCGCCGTCATCGGCATCGACGAAGAAGGCGACGACGTCACCCGGCTGCCCTGGGACGCGCTGCCCGGCGCGACCACCCTCAAGAGCGCGCCCCCTCCCGACACGGCCTCGGCGTTCGCCGCGCGCGGCGCCCTGCTGCAGCGCGCCGGTGCGACGGTGAACTTCGGCATCGTCGCCGACGTCGCGCCCGACCCCGCGAGCTTCATCCACCGCCGCGCCCTCGGCACGACGCCTGAGGCCGCCGCGGAACGCGTCTCGGCCGCCGTCGCCGGCGAGGCGGGCGCGGTGGCGAGCACGCTCAAGCACTTCCCCGGCCACGGTGCAGCCCCCGGCGACTCGCACCACATGCTGCCGACCACCGACCTCTCCCACGAGGCGTGGGGCCAGACGGATGCCGTGCCCTTCCGCGCCGGCATCGATGCGGGCGCCGAGCTGCTGATGTTCGGGCACCTCGTCTACACGTCCGTCGACGTCGCACCTGCCACGATGTCCGCGGAATGGCATCGCATCGCGCGCGAGGAACTCGGGTTCACCGGGGTCGCCATCACCGACGATCTCGGCATGCTGCAGAACACCGGCGATCCCGCCTACGCCGATCCGGTGGCCAACGCGGTCACGGCCCTCGCCGCGGGCAATGACATGGTGATGGCGGTGATGCTGTCGGATGCCACCACGGCGACGCGCCTGGTCGACGGGATCGCCGCCGCAGTCGACACCGGCGCCCTGCCCGCCGAGCGACTGGAAGAGGCGGCGACCCGGGTGACCGCGCTGCGCCTGCAGTCGACCACCGGCGCCCTGACGCCCTGCGACTCCTGTCAGCCGGTCGGCTGAGGCCCACGCCACGCGGCGAGGATCGCCTGCCGCAGCGCGTTCGCCCGGTCGGCGAACTCACGCTGACGCCGCACGTACTCGGCCTTGCCGTCGGCCGTCTCGATGCGCACCGGCTCGACGCCCCAGTCCCCGAGGTCGTAGGGCGAGGCCGCCATGTCGAGGGCGCGGATGTCGCGCGCGAGCTCGAACGAGTCCAGCAGCAGCTCGCCGGGAACCAGCGGGCCGAGCTTCATCGCCCACTTGTAGACGTCCATGCCGGCGTGCAGGCAGCCAGGCTGCTCCCGCAGCGGCTGGTCTTCCCGCGTCGGCACGAAGTGGTTGCGCGGACCGGCGTCGGGGGTGAAGAAGCGGAACGCGTCGATGTGCGTGCACCGCAGCTCGTGGGCCTCGACCACGGCATCCGTCCCCTCCTGCCCGAGGCGCAGCGGAACGGTGTGCCGCGGCTGCGGGGCCCGGTAGACCATCGCCCACTCGTGCAGCCCGAAGCACCCGAATCGGCCCGGGCGCGCGGCCGTGAGACGCAGCATCCGCTCGCAGAGGTCGAGCAGCTGCGGCTTCGCGGCCTCCAAGCCCGCCGCGTCGACCCGAAGGCTTGCCGGGGCGCTTCCCGCCGCGTACCAGCGCCACGCGCCGCGCGGGGTGACCGCGGCGTCGGCGAGGTCGACGCCGACCCCCGGATGCCAGCGGCGCAGCAACGCGGGCTTGTAGGAGTAGTACGTGTACAGGAAGTCATCCACGGGGTGGGTCTTACCGCGGGCTGCGCGCTCGCGCCGCCCGGCAGTGAGTTCATCGGCGCGGGCGTGGTGCGCGTCCTCGCGCTCCTGCCACTCGGCGCGACTCAGCACCATGGCGGTGCGAGATGCGAGCGCGGTCATGCTTCGAGCCTACGCGGGAGGCGCAGGAGGGGCGTCGTGGTGTGCGGGGCGTGCTGCGGCGGCCGCCGTGCCCGAATGAGGAGATCCGCCCGGATGCGGACCGACCCCGGCATCCGCATCCGCATCTCGGCAGATCCCCGCATCTCGGACGCCGGGGCCAGCAGACGGACGGTGGATGCCGCAGGCCAGGACCGCCCGACGACAGCGACACCTACCGCGCCCAGCGACATCCGCAGTGCCCGGATGCGGAGATCTGCCCGGATGCGGACCATCACCGGCATCCGGTCCGCATCTCGGCAGATCCCCGCATCTCGGACGCGGGCCCGCCCACGGACGGTGGATGCCGCACCCCGGCACACCGCCCAACCCGGGCGACCCCGCGAGAGTCGCGGACTACGCCGCCGGCTCGATGAGTTCGGGGGAGTCGTTGCGCACGTTGCCGACAGCAGGCGAAACCGGATAGTCGTCGAGTGTGTCGGCCAGCGCGGGCGCCGCGTCGATCGCGGCATCCAGCAGGTCGCGCACGTTGTGGTCGTCGGTGTCGGTGTCGAGCCACGCGTCGGCGAAGTCGCCATCGATGAACAGCGGCATGCGGTCGTGGATCGATCCGAGCCGCCCGATCGAGTCCCGGGTCAGGATCGTGAAGCTCAGCAGCCAGCGCTCCGGGTCATCGTCCGCCTTCTGCGGGTCCTTCCACCACTCGTACAGCCCGGCGAAGAACATCGGCTGGTCGTCGGCGGGGTGGATGTAGTGCGGCACTTTGCCGCCGTCGGTCTGCTTCCACTCGTAGTACCCGGATGCCGGCACGACGGCACGGCGCTTGATCAAAGCGTTGCGGAACATCGGCTTGTCCTCGAGCTCCTCGGCCCGCGCGTTGAACGCGCGGGACCCGATGCTCGGGTCTTTCGCCCACCCGGGAACCAGGCCCCACCGAGCGGACTCCAGGCGGCGGGTCGCCGGCTCCGTCTTGGCGGAGTCGAGCACGATCGCCGCCCGCGCCGTGGGCGCGATGTTGTACGACGGCTGGGGGAGCACGTCACCCTCGACATCGACGCGGAGAACGCCGACCAGTTCGGATGCCACGTTGGCGACGACGAAACGACCACACATGACAGCCAGCGTACGCGGGGCCTGCGACACCGGCCCGAACGGACCCGGGAACGCCTCAGGCAGGCGGGTCCGGCTTCACGACCCCGATGTCGGCGAGCCTGTCCAGCAGGCCCGCACCGTCGGAATCCGTCACGAAGGGCACGGTCGACGCCGAGTGGTCATCGACGACGGTGCGACCACCGGCGAGAACCGCCTCGGCCGTCGACAGACGCCGGATCGCCACTGCGGTCACGTGGTCGGGGTGCTCCACTGCGAAGGCGGTGTAGATGGGATCGTCGTGCTGGCCATCATCGCCGATCAGCAGCCACTTGATGTGCGGGAACTCCTTCGCGAGCCGCGTGAGGTTGCCCGCTTTGTGCTGCTGGCCACTGCGGAACCAGCGGTCGTGCGTCGGCCCCCAGTCGGTGAGCAGCATGGCCCCGGGCGGAAAGACATGGCGCCGGAAGAAGCGCATCAGCGTCGGCGCGACGTTCCAGGCGCCCGTCGACAGGTAGATGACCGGCGCTCCCGGGTTCTCCCGCGCGATGCGCTCGAGAAGCACGGCCATGCCGGGAACGGGCTGTCGCGCGTGCTCGTCGAGGACGAACGAGTTCCAGGCCGCCACCAGGGGGCGGGGGAGCGCGGTGACCATGACGGTGTCGTCGACGTCGGAGACGATGCCGAATCGGACGTCCGGTCCGACGATGAACACGCGGGTCTCGACCGGTTTCCCGCCTTCGACCGACATCGTGATCGGCTGCCACCCTGCCGGCAGCGTGCCCGGCAGCGTGGCGTCGATGACCCCGCCTCGGTCGGCGACGACCTCATGCCGCACGCCGTCGATCTCGATCGTCACCTGCGCGAAGCCGACGGGCACCGAGGCGAAGCTGCGCCATCCGCGCACGCTCGCATACTCTCCGCGCGGGTCCGCGGGCACCGACGGCACCATCAGCACGCGACCCAGCACGCGCACCCAGTCCGGTCCGCCGTACCCGGGGAACGCCGCCACCGTCGGCAGCTGCCCACGTCGGCGCGCGCGGCGTTCTCGCCAGGAGTGGAAACGGTACTCGAGGCGGGCGATCCAGAGGATCTTGGGACGTGGGGGTGCGGGGTCGGTGCCGGGCATCGCCCTCAGTCTCCCATGCCCTCCGCGGCACTCGGAGCCACCGTGCTGTCATCGGCTTCCAGATGACGCCGCTCGCGGCGCGCGATGAGCCGCTTGGCCAGATAGGCCAGCAGCAGGAAGGCCAGGATGATGCCGACGAAGATGTAGCCGGCGAAGTGGATGGTGTCGGACAGCTCGCGATACGTCCCTGCCGCCGCGACCGCCACACCGACGTACATCGCCGACCACAGCATGCACGCGGGGAGGGTCCAGGCCAGGAAACGGCGGTAGGCGAAGCCGCTCATACCGACCGTCAACGGCACGAGGGAATGGAAGACCGGAAGAAACCGCGAAAGGAAGATGGCGGGACCGCCGCGGCGACGCAGGTAGGTCTCGGCCCGCTGCCAGTTCTTCTCACCCAGCTTGGCGCCGATCTTCGAGAAGCGGATGCGCGGCCCCAGCACCCGGCCGAGCCAGAAGCCGATGCTCTCGCCGATCAGTGCGCCGATGACGACCACGACGGCCAGCAGCACGGCCTCCAGCGGCGAGGCCACCGCGGTCCCCGCGACGATGACGACGGTGTCTCCGGGAACGACGAGACCGACCAGCACACTCGTCTCGAGCATGACGGCCACACCGGCCAGCACCGTCCGCAGTACGGGGTCGACACTCTGGACCGCGTCGAGCAGCCAGGTGAGGAACTCGTTCACGCTCCGAGCCTAGAGCGGTCAGCCGACCCCTAGCCTGGAAAAATGCCCGGTACTCTCGCTGCCCGCCCGCTCGAATGGGCAGACCCTGCGGCACTGTTCGCGGCGGGGCCCTCGCGCGCGCGCCACGCCTTCTGGCTGGATGCCGGCCCCGGCGCCGCCGCCGGGTGGAGCTGGCTGGGAACGGGGGAGCCAGAGACCGATCCCGGTGCCGTCGACGCGGTGCGCCTCGGGTCCACCCCCACGAATGATCAAGACCCGATCCCGTGGGGACCGTTCCACGGCGGCTGGGTGGGCTGGCTCGGCTACGACGGCGCCGCCGACCGCGCAGGTGCGCCATGCGACTTCGACGATCTCGCGCCCGACCGGCTCTGGCTGCGGGTGTCCCGCTTCGTCGCCGTGGACCACGGCCGACGTCGGCTCTGGGCCGTCGCGCCGGCGGATGAGCTGGATGCCTTCGCCGCGCAGGCAGCGGGGTGGGCTGCGGCATCCGTCCCTTCCCCCCTCGCGCCCGAACTCACACCGCTTCCTGCCCAGGCCCGCGTCAGCGCCTCGGCGTACGCGGACCAGATCGAGCGCTGCCGCGACGCCATCCGTGATGGCGACGCCTATCAGCTCTGTCTGACGACGCGGTTCGACGTCGCGGCGCCGGGAGGCATCGACCCGCTCGACGTGCACCGGCGCCTGCGCGCGTCATCGCCGGCGCATCACGGCGGGCTCATCCGCAGCGCCGACGTCGCTCTGATCTCCGCGAGTCCCGAGCGCTTCCTCGATGCCGCGGACGGGGTCGTGCGCACGCGTCCCATCAAGGGCACCCGCCCGCGTGGGCACGATGCCGACGACGACGCCCGCCTCGCCGCGGAGCTGCGGGCGAGCCCGAAGGAGCGCGCCGAGAACGTCATGATCGTGGACCTCATGCGCAATGACCTGTCGCGGGTGTGCGCGCCGGGCTCGGTGGTCGTCGAAGCCCTGCTCGAGGTGGAGTCGTACCCCGCCGTGCATCAGCTGGTGAGCACGGTTCGCGGGCAGCTCCGTCTCGAGGCGACGGTGGGCGATCTGCTCGATGCGGCCTTCCCCGCCGGCAGCATGACCGGGGCGCCGAAGCTGTCGGCGATGTCGATCCTGCACGGGCTCGAGGCCGCCCCGCGGGGCGTGTTCGCGGGCTGCTTCGGGTGGGTGGGCTCGGACGGCGCACTGGATCTCGCCATGGTGATCCGCTCGGTCGTCGTGCACCCTGGTGGCGCGTACGTGGGGGCCGGCGGGGGCATCACGTGGGGCTCGGATGCCGCCGCCGAGGTCGCGGAAGTGGCGCTGAAGGCCACGGCACCGCTCGCCGCACTGGGCGCCCGGCTACCGGCCGGATGGGGATGAGCGCGGTCCGGTAATCTGGATAGACGCGCACCGCGCCGACCCGACCCCCACGATTGGCTCTTTCCTCGTGTCTCAGACCCTTCCTCCCGACACCGCCGGCGACGCCGGCGCGTTTGACGTGCACGCCATCCAGGAGAAGTGGCAGCGCCGCTGGGAGCAGGACGACCCCTTCCGCGCCGGCGGCGACGACGACACCCGCCCCCGCAAGTACGTGCTGGCGATGTTCCCGTACCCCTCGGGCGACCTGCACATGGGGCACGCCGAGAACTACCTCTACTCCGACATCGTCGCGCGCTTCTGGCGTCA
>NZ_JANJFJ010000351.1:0-4618 GCF_024626565.1 Microbacterium sp. zg.Y909 | reverse complement strand
TCGTCGAGGTTGAGCAGATAGCCCGCTTCGACGTCGCTGCGCACGTTGAAGGTGTCCTCGTAGAACACGTCGGGGGCGGTGTCGGGGGAGCCGAGCGACAGCTGCAGGCGGGTCTTGTATTCGTCGTCGGTCGCGGTGATGGGCTGCAGCTCGACGGTGACCCCTTCGTTCTCGGCTTCGAACTGCTCCTTCGCCTGGGTGAGGAGGGTGTCCAGCGCCGTGAACGAATCGGTCTTCGAGTACACGACGGTGACGGTGTCGCCGTCGGTGGAATCCCCGCCGTCGGCGGAGCACCCGCCAAGCACGAGGGCGAGTGCGACGCAAGCGGTGACGGCGGTGACGGTCGGCAATGCCCTCATGGTGCTGCTCCTTTGCTGGGCCCCGGGTAGGCAGAGGCGGCAGGCGCCTCGCGGCATTAAGTCAATCGAATGGACTTAAAGGATGTCAAGCGGGGAAGGTGTCAATTGCGCAACAGTGAGGTCGGCCGCGGCGTCAGCATCTCATCGAGGATGAGGCATGCCGCTCCGATCGCGCCCACGTCGTCGCCCAGCGCCGTCCCGACCACCGTGACGTCGTGAAGGCCCCGGGCGACCCGCAGGCCTTCCAGCGCCTCCGCCACCTGGGGATCGAACCAGGGGCCCAGCCGCGACCACAGCGGACCGCCGAGCACGACGCGGTCGACATCCAGCAGGTTGCAGACCACCGACAGGGCGCGGGCGACCCGGTGCGCGGCGCGGTCGAGCAGCGAGCCGGAGAGGGGATCGCCAGCGCCTGCGCGGCCGACGAGCGCTGAGAAGGCGTGGTCGATGGTGACCGGGTCATCCGACGTGCGGCCTGCGGGGAGGATGCCGAGCTGCTCGGCCTCGGCCACGAGGGCCGCCGGCGTGCAGCTCACGGCCACGCAGCCGCGCAGGCCGCACGAGCAGGGCGCACCGGTCGGGTCGGTGACGATGTGGCCGATCTCGCCGGCGTTGCCCGAGCCGCCGCGCACCACGTCATCGGGGAGCATCAACCCCACGCCGAGGCCCGTGCCGAGGTACAGGAACGCAAAGCTGCCGGTGGTGTCGGTCGAGACCCAGCGCTCGGCGACGGCCGCGGCGGTGACGTCCTTGTCGAGCACGACCGCAAAGCCGGTCGCCCGCGCGATCGCGTCACGCAGCGTCACGCGGTGCCAGCCGCCGAGGTTCGGCGGGTCGACCACGACTCCCCGCCCGGCGTCGATGGGTCCGGGGGCGGCGATCCCGACTCCCACGATGCGGGTGCGGTCCACGCCGGTGGCATCCACCAGTCGCTCGAGCTCCCTGGTGATCAGCCGCACGGTGTGCTCGGGGTCGTTGGCGTCGGGGGTGGGGTGATGGTGACGGGCGACGACTTCGCCGTCGATCCCCAGCATCACGAAGCTCAGCACGCTGGGATCCACGTGTACCCCCAGTGCGAACCGGCTGCGCGGTGCGAGGCGCAGCGTGGTGCGGGGCTTGCCCGGTCCCGGGGTCACCGAGGTGCGGCCGGCCTCTGCGACGATGCCGGCATCCATCAGTCGTTGCGTGATGTTCGACACGGTCTGGGCGGACAGGCCGGTGAGCGCGGCGAGCTCCACCCGGCTGAGGCCGCCGGATCGGCGGATCTGGTCGAGGATCACCGCCTGGTTGAAGCCGCCGACGCTCGGTTGGTTGGCGCCGCGACGGGCCATTGCGCACCTGCTCTGTCGGATCTTCCGACGAGCGTAGCGCCCGCTCAGGTAAGGGCCGGTATCCTTGACGCGGTGCGTCTGGGGTCTCCGGCGCACGACACGGTGCATCTACCTGCTGGAAAGGCAAGGCGGCACGTCTGAACCTGCCCGCCGAACCGAGGTCTTCGCCATGTCTGCTCTCGCCGTTGATGATCGCCCGCTGATCGTCCACACCGGTCCCTGGTACTTCCCGATCGCGTTCCTGGCGCGTCTGCCGTTCGCCATGATGGTCGTCGGCGTGCTGACGCTCGTCGTCTCCTCCACCGGCTCGGTGGCGCTCGGCGGCCTCACCTCGGCCGCAGTGGGGATCGGCACGGTCATCGCCGGTCCGATCGTCGGCGACGCGGTGGACCGCCACGGCCAGCGCCGGGTGCTCGTGCCACTGGGGCTGGTCAACAGCGCCCTGCTGGCGGCGTTCCCCTTCGTCGTGGCAGCCGCGACGGCGGATTGGATGCTGCTTCTCGCAGCCCTGCTGATCGGCCTGACCGCCCCGCAGGCGGCGGCGATGTCGCGCAGCCGGCTGATGGCGATCATCCGCGAGCGCCTCACGGTGTCGCGCCGCGAGCGCACGTTCTCGCGCACCATGGCGTACGAGTCGGCCGCCGACGAGACGGCGTTCGTCATCGGGCCCGTCGTCGTCGGTGTGCTCGCGTCGTTCATCGCGCCCTGGGCGCCTGTGGCCGGCGCCGCTGTGCTGAGCTTCGTCTTCGTCACCGCGTTCGCGCTGCATCCGACCGCACGCGCGGCCTCGCCCGCCGCGGGGGACGAGCCGGCTGTGATCGCGCCCGCGCGCGAGCTGCTGCGCATGCCGGTGCTGGTCATCGTCGCGGCGACGTTCGCCGTCGGCGCGTTCTTCGGCACGACGCTGACCTCGCTCACCGCCTTCATGAAGGCACAGGGCGACGTGGACTCGGCGGCGCTGCTGTACGGCGTGATGGGGATCGGGTCGGCGGTGCTGGCCCTTGCGGTCGCGGTGCTGCCGACCCGGTTCGCGCTGCGGTGGCGCTGGATGCTGTTCGCCGCCGTGCTGGTGGCGGCGACGGCCGCCTTCACGCTGAGCGGCACGGTCACCGCCGTCACCGTGGCGTTGGCGATCATGGGGCTGGGCGTCGGTCCGACGCTCGTGACCCTCTTCAGCCTCGCCGGCAACCGCAGCCCCATCGGGCGCACGGCGACCGTGATGACGGTGCTCGGCTCGGCCGTCGCCCTCGCGCAGTCGCTGGCTTCGGCCGTGACCGGAGCGGTCGCGGAGGACTTCGGCGTCGAGACGGCGATGGCCTTCCCGCTCGTCGCGGCGGGGGTCGTCCTGCTGCTCGCGGTGGTCAACCTCGCGGTGGAGTGGCGCGCGCGGCGGGTTGCGGTGGGTTCGGGCGTGTCCGTCGCTTCCGCGGCTTCTGTGGTCGCAGATGGCCCTGTCGAGGCGGGCGCCGGGGCCGTTCGCGACGACTGAACCGGCCCCGCCCGCCGCTCACGAGGCCGGAGCCGGGAAAGGGCGCTCCTTCAGGAGCGCCGCGAGGTGCGCGGCGTGGCGGGCGACTGTCTCGGTGGTGGTCGCGACGGCTTCCGGCGTTTCGTCGAGGTCCTTGTAGTCGGTGGTCTGCATGGCCTCGCCGTTCCAGTACACGCCGCCCTGCGACGGGATCGTGAATCCGACGTCGTTGAGGCCCTGGAACGCATCCGCGATGACGGCGTGCGCGCCATCCTCGTTGCCGACGACGGCGACGACGGCGACCTTTCCGGCGAGCAGCGGGCGGCCCTCGTCGTCGGTCTCGGAGATCTCGGCATCCAGTCGCTCGATCACGCGCTGGGCGACGCTGGACATGTGGCCGACCCAGGTGGGCGTGGCGAAGACGAGGATGTCGGATGCCAGCACACGCCCCCGGATCAGGGGCCACGCGTCGCCGTCGCCCATGTCGGCCTCGACTCCGGGCTTGACGTCGTGGTCGACCACGCGCACGGTCTCGCCCGTGACGTCGTGGGCGGCGAGGGCGTCGAGCACCTGCTGGGCGAGCAGGTCGGTGCTGGACTCGGCGGGCGAGGGCTTCAGGGTGCAGTTGAGGACGAGGGCGCGGAGCATGGGGATTCCTTCCGGTTTCACCTCAGGCTACGAATCGTCGCGAGCCCGTCCCAGTGGTTGACAGCTCGGCGCCGCGAACACTCACTCGCGCCAGGCGATGCCGGCGGCGGCGATGCGGCGGGCGGCCTCGTCGGCGGGCACGTGCTCGCCGACGGTCGAACCGCGCCCCAGCGCGACGGGGGAGTGCACGATCGTGTCGGCATAGACGTTCACCAGGTTGTAGCCCTGCGCGGCATCCTGCCCCCGCGTCGAACCCACGGCGGTCGCGAGATCCTGTCCGTACGCGCTCGACGACGCGACGGCGACGGGAATGCCGGCGAACGCGCCGAACGACGGGTGGTGCACGTGCCCCGACAGGATCGCCCGCACATCCGACCCGCGCAGCACGTTCGCGAGCGCCTCCTGCCCGCGCAGCTCCACCGTCACCGCAAGATCGAGCACGGTCGGAAGCGGCGGGTGGTGCACGACCAACAGGCTGCCCTCCGGCGCCGGGCGGGAGAGCTCGTCGCGCAGCCAGGCCGTCTGCGCCTGGCCGATCTCTCCCCAGTGCTCGCCAGGCACGGTCGAATCCAGCACCAGCACGCGGAGCCCTCCGAACCAGCGGGTGAAGCAGACGGGCGATGTCGGGTCGGCCGCGTCCGGCAGCGGCAGCTCCGCGCGCATCGCGGCGCGGTCGTCGTGGTTACCCGCGGCCCACACCACCTCGGCGCCGATCCGCTCGGCGACGGGCTCGACGAGGGCGCGCAGCCGACGGTACGCCGACCGGTCGCCCCGGTCGACGAGGTCCCCCGCCAACAGCAGCGCGTCGGGGC
>NZ_JANJFJ010000350.1:0-4631 GCF_024626565.1 Microbacterium sp. zg.Y909 | reverse complement strand
ACAGGACCCGAGCCGTCGGGGGCGGGATCCCCCGCGCGCACGGTGGCGACCTCGACGAACGCGTCGGCGGTGAAGTCGCGCCCCGCGACGAGGCGGGCGACGTGCTTCTGATCGATGTTGGCGCCGGTGATCCACGCCGTGCCGTCGACCACGCGGGGGTCGAGGAAATAGCGGATGCCGGTGGCTGACTCCTCGCCGAGGATCGGTCCCTTCTCGGACCACGGGCCGATATAGCCCTTCACCAGCAGGGGGTTGGCGGCGAAGTCCGCCTCGGTCGCCGGCTCCACAGCGGCGGGGGCGAAGGCCACTTCGACGCGCTTGTCGTCGATGTCGCGGTCGCCGGGCAGTCCGACGACCACCAGTTCGCGCGTGCCGTCGAGGTGGGTGAGGGCGAGCACGACGTTCTTCAGCGTGTCGGCGGCGGTGTACTCGCCGTCGAGGTGGGCGTTGCAGTGCGCCACGAGCGTCTCGATCGTCGGGGTGTTCGGGGAGTCGAAGATCACCGGGGCGGGCAGGCCGTCGAACGGGATCGGGTCGGGGACGACCGTGGTGAACGCCTCGACGTTGGCGGCGTAGCCGCCGGCGGAGCGGACGAACGTGTCCTCCCCCACCGGGGTGGGGTGCAGGAACTCCTCGGAGCGCGATCCGCCCATCGCACCGGCATCCGCCTGGACGATGACGTACTCCAGTCCGAGGCGCTGGAAGATGCGCTCGTACGCGTCGCGCTGCGCCTGGTATGAGGCGTCGAGTCCGGCGTCGGTGTAGTCGAACGAGTACGCGTCCTTCATCGTGAACTCACGGCCGCGCAGCAGGCCCGCCCGGGGACGCGCCTCGTCGCGGTACTTGTCCTGGATCTGGTAGATCGACAGCGGGAGGTCCTTGTACGACGAGTAGAGGTCCTTCACGAGCAGCGTGAAGACCTCTTCGTGCGTCGGCGCGAGCAGGTAATCAGCTCCCTTGCGGTCCTGCAGTCGGAACAGAGCGTCGCCGTACTCCTCCCACCGGCCGGTGGCCTCATAGGGCTCGCGCGGCAGCAGCGCCGGGAAGTGCACCTCGTAGGCGCCGGCGGCGGCCATCTCCTCGCGCACGATCTGCTCGATCTTGCCCTTGACGCGCAGCCCCAGTGGCAGCCAGGCGAACACGCCGGGCGCCTGGCGGCGGATGTAGCCGGCGCGGACGAGCAGCCGGTGGCTCGTGACCTCCGCATCGGCGGGGTCTTCACGGAGCGTACGGAGGAAGAAGTGCGACAGACGGGTGACCACGAGGATTCAGTCTACGGATGCCGCGGCCCGGCCGTGGCTGCCACGGCCGCGGGTCAGCGTGTGCGCGTGTACTCGGTGACCGTGACGGCGGTGAACGCAGAGCAGGCGCGCACGTCGCACAGGGAGCATTCCGTGCCCGGGCGGTAGTGCTCGTGCGCCTCGCGAACGTGCCCGCACGCGCACATGTTCGACTGCGGTTCGGTCCGCTTCGGGGTCTTCCTCATGTCTCGTCCCTCCCTCGGCCGACGGGACTCCCCGGGCTCGGTCATCCGGGGTTCCCTGTCCTCCCAGACAGCCGCTCACTCCATTGTGGACCGCAAATGTCGTTTGTCCACCGAATGGGGGACGTCACGCGCCGACGACGCCCCGCTGTCCCCCATTCGGTGGACGAAAAACCGCGGAATTCCGCCGATGTCCTCCGAAGAGGGGACACGTTTCGGCCAATTGGTAACCGGCCCCGTCGGTAGCGTTCACAGGGATGTAACACCCGGCCGGAACGCTCAGACCATCGACATCGGAGCATCAGGTTCCCTGGCCGGGCCTCCACCAAGAGGACACGACCCCCTGGGTGCGAAGGCGCGCCGCCGTGCATGCGCCCGCCCGATTTCGTGGCATCGCCGACCCTCGGAAACCCATCGCGCCCCCCGACGAAAAAGGTGACTCCCTGTGACCATCCCCGTGCACTCCGCACCCCGCATATCGATCATCGTCCCCGCCCGGAACGAGGCCAAGAACCTCGAGATCGTGCTGCCCCTTCTTCCCGACGTGCACGAGATCATCGTCGTGGACGGTCACTCGGTGGACGGCACCGCCGACGTCGCCCGCCGCGTGCGACCGGGCGTCGACGTCATCACCCAGACCCGCAAGGGCAAGGGCAACGCGCTGGTGTGCGGTTTCGAGCACGCGACCGGGGACATCATCGTCATGTTCGACGCCGACGGCTCCGCCGACCCCGACGAGATCCCGCGCTTCGTCGACGCGCTCGTGCAGGGTGCCGACGTCAGCAAGGGAAGTCGTTACATGGCCGGCGGCGCGAGCGAGGACATCACGTTCCACCGCAACCTCGGCAACCGGGGCCTCAACCTGCTGACCAACATCCTGCTCGGCACCCGCCACTCCGACCTCTGCTACGGCTACAACGCCTTCTGGCGCCGCATCCTCCCCGCCTTGGAGCTTCCCGCAGCGCACATCCCGGGTGCCGAGGGCCAGATGGTCTGGGGCGACGGCTTCGAGATCGAGACCCTGCTGACCTGCCGCATGGCCGAGAACCGTCTGCACGTGGTCGAGGTTCCGAGCGTCGAGCTTCCCCGCATCCACGGCGAGAGCAACCTCAACGCCGTCACCGATGGGCTGCGGGTGCTGCGCACCGTGCTCGACGAGCGGATGAGGCGCTGGGGTCGCAAGCGCGGTGCCCGCACAGCCGGCTCCCCGGCTTCGCCCGCCCCCACGGCGCCCGCCGAGCGCGCGGAGTCGATCGGCCGGTGATGTCGGTCAGTGTGGTGATCTGCGCGTACACGCTCGATCGCTGGGATCAGCTGGCTTTGGCCATGGCCTCGGTAACGGACCAGGCGATCGCAGACGAGACGATCCTCGTCATCGATCACAACGACGAGCTGCTGCGTCGCGCCCAGGCCCGGTGGCCTGAGTCGCACGTGCTGGCCAACGCCGGCGCGCAGGGACTCTCCGCCGCGCGCAACACCGCCCTGCAGATGGCCCGCGGCGACATCGTCGCGTTCCTCGACGACGATGCGGTCGCCGAGCCCGGATGGCTGCGCACCCTCGTCGACGGATTCGCAGAGCCGTCGGTCGTCGCCGTCGGCGGCAGCGCGGTGCCGCTGTGGCCGGGCGACGCTCCGGCGGTGCTCCCCGATGAGCTGCTCTGGATCGTCGGGTGCAGCTATCGCGGACTTCCCACACGACCCGGCCCGGTGCGCAACGTCATGGGCTGCTCGATGGCCTTCCGCCGCGACCCGCTGCTCGCCGTCGGCGGCTTCAACACCGACACCGGCCGCGTGGGCAAGCTGCCCATCGGCTGTGAGGAGACCGAGGTGTGCATCAAGCTGCGCCAGGTCGACCCGGCCCACATCGTGCGGTACGAGCCGTCCGCGCGCGTGCGCCATCACGTCAGCGCCGACCGGACGCGAATGGCATACGTCGCCCACCGCAGCTGGTGCGAAGGGATCTCCAAAGCGGGGATCGCGCGTACCGTCGGGCGCCAGGACGCGCTCTCGGCCGAGTCCGCCTATGCCTCGCGCGTGCTCCCCGCCGCCCTCTGGCGGGAACTGCGCCGCGGGCCGCAGGGCGTGCCTGCAGCCGCCGCCATCGTGCTCTCACTGCTCCTCGCGGGCGCGGGTTACCTGCGCGGGAGCGTCGCCCCCGTTCGGGCCGGCAGCCCGCGCCGCTCGCTGACAGGGCGGACGCCCGCGTGACGGGGGTACGGCGCCGGCACCCCGACGCCCCCGGCGCCGGCACCTCGGTGGGTCGACGCATCACGCGCGACTCGCTCTGGCTGTCGGCGGGGTACGCCGTGACCTCGCTGTCCGGGTTCGTCTTCTGGATGCTGGCGGCACTGTGGATCCCGCAGGCCCAGCTGGGCCTGGAGGCCTCGGCACTGGCGGTCATCATGGCCGCGGCCGCGCTGGCATCCAACGGCCCGGGAAGCGCGCTGGTCGTCATGCTCCCGCTGGGCGGCCCGGCAGCGTGGTCGCTGCTGGGGCGCGCCTATGCCGTGACGGCGGGGCTCGGCGCGGCGACCGGACTCGTGGCGGGAGGGCTGGTGGCCATGGTGCTGCGCCCGGATCCGCCGGTCGTGGTCACGGTGGCCGTGGTCACCCTGTGCACCGTGGTGTGGGCTCTGTTCAACGTGCTGACCCAGGCGCTGGCCGGCGCCGCCGACGCCCGCAGCACGCTCCTGCTCAACGGCTCGGCGAACCTGCTGAAGCTCGCCCTGTTGGCGGTGCTCGCCTTCGGGGCGGTCGGCCCGGCGCATCCGCTCGTGACGGCCACGATCGTCCCCGCTGTCTGCGCGGTCGCCGTCGGCGCCCTCGTGCTGGTGCCGCGCGCCCTGCGACGGGAGCAGGCACGGCGGCCGAGCACGCACACCTGGAACGCCGGGGTCGCCAGGGCGTTCGGCCTCTTCACCGCGCAGAACGCCCTGGCGGTCGGCGTGGTCCTCTGCGCGGGACTGTCGCTGTCGTTCGTCGTCACGGCCCTGGCCTCCCCCGAAGAGGGCGCGGTGTTCGCCATCGCCTATCAGTTCAGCGTCGCGCTGGACCTCGTGGGCGTCGCCGTCGCGACGGCGCTGGCCAAGAGCGCCGCGGCCGACTTCGACCCCAGCGCGGTGCTCGCCCGGTCGTACTCGCGCTCGGT
>NZ_JANJFJ010000349.1:0-4637 GCF_024626565.1 Microbacterium sp. zg.Y909 | reverse complement strand
TCGCGGATCACTCCGGGTGGGTGTTACCCACCATCCTGCCCTGTGGAGCCCGGACGTTCCTCGGCGCGGTTTCCCGCTACGCGACCGTCCGGCCGACCCATTCGCCCCAGAAGTCTACCGGTGCCCGTCCGGACGAATCCGACATGCCGCACGCGTCGTTGTCTCCCGGCCCGAGCCGAGGTAGCCGATCGCCATTGGGGTCGGGCACGGGGGTGTCCGCAATCAGCCTTTGGGGAGGCATGATGATTCGTTCATCCGTTTCTGCGTTCGCGCTTGCCGCGCGCGTGATCTTCGGGGCTCCGGCTCCGGCATCCGCCTCGACGACGCCGCCGCCAGACGAGTACACGCCGGAGCTGGTGGACGAGCCGACTCTGACGCGGACGTCGGCCGTCGGCGAGTGTCCGCGGGACGCACCGTATATCGATCACTCCGTCTTCCTGGCCGACCCTGACTCCCAGGTGTCCGAGACGGCGGTCACGCTGACGCTCACGGACGGTGTGCAGTCGACAGACGCGATTCCGCTCGGCGATCTCGTCGACGGGCGTCTGTCGGGGCGGCTGCTGTGGCGCGGCGCGGGTCTGCTGCTGCTTCGTCGCCACCGCTCCGCGCGGTCGTGAGTCAGACACCACCCGCGCACCGGATTGTTCCGGTGCGCGGGTGGTGTGGCGAGCATCGTGATGCTGTGCCTGCTCAGTCCTTCTGGGCGGACTGCGCGATGCGCACGTCGAGGGGGAAGTCGATCGGGAACGTGCCGAACAGAAGCCGCCCGGCGGATGCCGCCGCCTCGGCGACCGCGTGAGCCGCGGCATCCGCCTGCGCGGCGGGGGCGTGCACGATCACCTCGTCGTGCAGGAAGAACGCCAGGTGCGCCCGCCGTTCAAAGGCGGGCCCGGACCGTGACGCCGACTCGTGGGCAGGGACCGCCGGCAGCGCGGCGAGTCTGCCGCGCAGGTCGGCCAGCCACGCCAGCGCCCACTCGGCAGCGGTGCCCTGCACGACGAAGTTGCGGGTGAAGCGACCTCGATCGCGTGCCCAGCGCCGTGCGCGGGTCTCGTCCACGCCGGTGGCTTCCGGGTCGCCGGCTTGCCCCTGTGCCGCGCGCCACACCGCGGACGGCGGCGGCGAGGTGCGGCCCAGTCGGGTGGCGACGATGCCGCCCTCCTCCCCCGTGCGGGCGGCGTCATCGACGAGGGCCATGGCGCGCGGGAACGTGCGACGCAATGCCGGCACGAGGCGGCCGCTGTCGCCGGTCGTCGCTCCGTACATCGCGCCGAGCATGGCGAACTTGGCCTCGGACCGCGTCGCCACGGCGCCGCGCTCGACGATGCCGGCGTACAGATCCCGCCCGCGGGCCGCCTCGGCCAGCGCGATGTCGCCCGCCATGGCCGCCAGCACTCGCGGCTCGAGCTGGGCGACGTCGGCGACAACGAGCACCCACCCGGGATCGGCGCGCACGGCGTCACGCAGCTGGCGTGGCAGCTGCAGCGCGCCGCCGCCCGATGACGCCCAGCGTCCGGTGACGACGCCGCCGGGGACGTAGACGGGCCGGAATCGACCGTCATGCACCCACTCGTCCAGCCAGGCCCACCCGTTGGCGCTCAGCAGTCTTGCCAGGCGCTTGTACTCCAGGAGCGGCGAGATCGCCGGGTGGTCGTACTGCGCCAGCTCCCACTTGCTCGTCGATGTGGCGAGCACCCCGACCCGGTGCAACGACCGCAGCAGCTTCGGCTGTGAGTCCAGGGCCGCCGACGGGTCCCCGAGCGCCGCGCGCACCTGCGCCGCGGCGCGTTCGAGCTCACGCGGTGGGCTGCCCGCTGCCGGGCGAGGACCCAGCAGTTCGGTGAGGATGCCGTCATGGGCCGTCTCGTCCCAGGGCAGCCCGGCGGCGCGCATCTCTGCAGCCACCAGCGCGCCGGCGGACTCCGCCGCCAGCAGCAGGCGCAGACGTCCCGCTTCGCTCGCGCCGGCAAGTGCCTCCCGCTGGCGGGCGAACTCCGCCAGAGCGGCGTCGAGGGACTGCGGCAGAGAGGGGGCGGATGCCGTCTCGAACTCGAACAGCGTCGGCGGCGAACCGCCGGGATCGGGGGCAGCGGCATCCCACTCCCCCGCATCGCGCAGGGGACCGGAGTCGGTCACGTAGACGCTGTCGCGCAGGATTGCGTGACACAGGCGCAGATCGTGGCAGCGCGCAACGCGCACGCCGGCATCCAGCAGCCCGTCGTACCACGTGGGGGTGTCGCTCCACACCCACCGGGGTGCGTGGGCCGTCTCGGCGTCGGCCACCCAGGACGGCAGATCGGCGACGGCCACGCGGGCGGTCTCGCCGCCCCGGTCGTTCAGCAGCGCGGCGGTGATGCCGTCGCCATCACGTCCGACGGCGATCCACGTCGGCGACGACTCAGCGCCGGGCACCGACGGAGGCGGTCACAGGCCGGACTCCTCCGTGCGCACCAGGATGCAGCCGCACTCGGGGCAGGTGACGACGGCGTTGTCCGGGGTTTCGCGGAGGTTCTGTAGATCGGTGCCCGAGAGCACCATGCGGCATCCCTCGCAGGTGCCGCGGCGCAGCAGGGCGGCGCCCGTCGAGCGCGCCGCGGTGCGGTCGTAAAGCGCGACCAGGTCGGCCGGCAGCGCTGCGACGATGGCCGCGCGGTCGCGCTTGGCCTGGTCCAGACGCGCCGTCGCATCGGCGACGACCGCCTTCGCCTCGTCTGAGAGGCGCACGCCCTCGGCGTTGGTCTCCGCCATGAGGGCCTCCTGCGCGACGACGGCCGCCTCGCACTGCTCGAGGCGCTCCATCACCTCGAGCTCCGCGTCTTCGAGGGCGCTCTTGCGCTTGGCAAGCGACGCGATCTCGCTTTCGAGCCCCTGCGCCTCCTTGGCGTTGGCGCTGGATGCCAGTCGTCCGGCATCCCGGTCGCTGCGCGCCTGCACGACGGCGACGTCCGACTCGATGCGCGCCAGTTCGGTGCGGGCGTCGTCACGGGCGCCCAGCAGTCGCGACAGCTCCTGCGAATAGGCCTGGCGCTGCGCGAGCAGCTCCTTCACCCGCACTCCCTGCGGGGGGTTCTGGCGCAGCCGATCGGCCTGAGCGATCCTGGCATCGAGTTCAGTGAGGTCGAGGAGTCGGCGCTGGTCGGCGGGGCTGGCGTTCACCCCTTCAACCTACCGCCCGAGCGACGCCCCCACAGAGGCCTAGGATGTCTGGTGGCCGGTTGGCGCAGCGGTAGCGCAGCTCCTTTACACGGAGAAGGTCACCAGTTCGATCCTGGTACCGGCCACGATGCGGCCGCAGCGGGCGAAGACCGTTGCGGACTGCACCACTCAGGCCCGCGACCGCGGCGCGCTGAGTGGGTAGGCTGAACGATGGCGCTTTGTGCGGTGCGGACAACGTCCGCGCGATCCGCGCCACGAATACCTGGCACGATCTGCCATACGAGAAAGGTCTTCCGTGACTGTCAACGATCAGGATCCGTACTCGCAGGAGGCCCTCGATAGCGACCCGGAGGAGACCTCCGAGTGGCAGGAGTCGCTCTCGCAGCTCGTCGATGCCAAGGGCTCCGGCCGCGGCCGCGAGATCATGCTCAGCCTGCTGCAGAAGTCGCACGAGCTGCAGCTGAACGTGCCGCAGGTGCCGACCACCGACTACATCAACACCATCGCGCCCGAGAACGAACCCGAGTTCCCCGGTGACGAGGAGCTGGAACGCCGCTACCGCCGGTGGATCCGCTGGAACGCCGCCATCACGGTGCACCGCGCGCAGCGCCCCGGCATCGGCGTCGGCGGCCACATCTCCACCTACGCCTCGTCGGCGTCGCTGTACGAAGTCGGCTTCAACCACTTCTTCCGCGGCCTTGACGACCCGTCCGGTGGCGACCAGGTGTTCATCCAGGGTCACGCCTCCCCCGGCATCTACGCGCGATCCTTCCTCGAAGGCCGCCTCAGCGCCGACCAGCTCGACGGGTTCCGTCAGGAGGCGTCCAAGGCGCCCAACGGCATCCCCTCTTACCCGCACCCTCGCCTCATGCCGGACTACTGGCAGTTCCCGACCGTGTCGATGGGCCTCGGCCCGATCAACGCGATCTACCAGGCGATGACCAACAAGTACCTCACCAACCGCGGCATCAAGGACCTCTCGGACTCGCACGTCTGGGCGTTCCTCGGTGACGGCGAGATGGACGAGGTCGAGAGCCGCGGTCAGCTGCAGGTGGCAGCCAACGAGGGACTCGACAACCTCACCTTCGTCGTCAACTGCAACCTGCAGCGCCTCGACGGCCCGGTGCGCGGCAACGGCAAGATCATCCAGGAGCTCGAGAGCTTCTTCCGCGGTGCCGGCTGGAACGTCATCAAGGTCGTCTGGGGTCGTGGCTGGGACGAGCTGCTGCAGCAGGACGACGACGGCGCCCTCGTGCGCCTGATGAACACCACCCCCGACGGGGACTTCCAGACCTACCGTGCTGAGGACGGCAAGTTCATCCGCGACCACTTCTTCGGTCGCGACGAGCGCACCGCCAAGATGGTCGAGGACTGGTCCGACGACGACATCTGGGGCAAGCTCCGCCGCGGCGGGCTGGACTACCAGAAGGTCTACGCGGCCTACAAGACCGCCAAGGCTCACAAGGGTCAGCCGACGGTCA